>DATGHU010000041.1 GCA_035307765.1 bacterium
AACCAGGACCGCTCGCACCAAGGCTATCGGCTCCAGGGCCGGACGCCGGCGACAGTCTTTCTCGCCAAGACGGCCAATTGAGCACGAATGCGGACGACGGTTGGAGGACAAACGTGTCAACACCTCGTCCATACTGGACACACTAGAGCGTTGATTTGTTTGGTGACGGTCACTTCCCACTCGAGCGAGTTTCTTACGGCTTCCTCGGCGCCCGCAAACGCGCTCTTGGGGGCGGGAATGGCCGGGATGGCCACTTTGCCCCCCGCGTCCACCACGTACTTCACGAAGCGCATCGCGTGATCGCGCTCCTCTTCAGCCTGGCGGTAGAAGTGTTTGGCTAGTTCAGTCAGACCCGCGGAGGCAAAGCCAGACGCGATGGAGACGTACTCGAGCGACGCCGCGAACTCGCGACCGATCTGTCCGTTTATCGCCGCGTTCATTCTTTGCACTGAACAGCATAGAAACCTCCTTGGAGTGTCATCAGCAGCCAACCTGATGGATGTCCCTGTAGGTCTCAACCAGCGATCGGCAAGTGGCGCGGTCCGCGCCGCCGTTGCTCCACAGTTACGGCCCTCGTGGTGTCTCTGCGGCCGCCGCCGGGGCGGCTTACGGACATTTGCCGTGTCATCGCTCCTGAACATCCTTCGGTGGGGTGATCTCACGGATCTCCACGGTGGTCACCTTGACCCCCACCCCTCCGTGACCTCGTCGAGCTAGGCCCGCATGATCTGGTTGATCTGTTCCCGCTTCGTCAGGGCCTCGTCGAGGCTGAGGTCGCCGATCACCGCGCGGAGCCCGGTCGTGGCGATCCCCTGCGCGGCGCCGGCGAAGTTGCCCACCTTGATCACGCTGAGCTGGGGGTCGAACACCTTCCAGTAGATCAGGAAATCGATGGAGATCGGCGCGTTGTCCTTGGTGATGCACGTCTGCGCGGGGATCTCTCCGCTCAGTCGTGCTTACCCTCGCGTAAGCAAGTGCCTTCTCCCCAAACTCACTCCCTTGATTGGAATTACCGTTGATGTTAAGATATAGATAAATATATATACTATGGGGACTATACACAACCTTTGGGCTCTTGGTGTGGGTGGGGGCGGGTGAACGTCCCCTGGAGGCAGCGCGATGACAGGACGAGGTACAAGACACCCTCGAGGTCGGGCTTAGGCAAGGGGTTGGTGCCGAACGGATAGGCCCTTACGATTACCAACCCGTTCCTTCTTTCGACTTTGTCACTACGCCTCGAACACGAATACATCTTGACGAGCTAGCTTATTTCGTAAGATATTCAAGCCCGTCGGCGCATGCCCGGCTTACATCAAAGCTAGCCTGTTGTTCTCCGGGCATTTTGTCCCAGCCCCCTTTTTCAATGAACGTACTTCTCTCATAGGAATCTGACGCCTTTAATTCTTTGAGCTTCTCTTTATAGTTCGGGTCCTTTATAAATTGGGCAACGCAGATCGCGGCCCGAGTCGCCAAGACCGCCGCGTCGGTCCTCTGTCGGCCGGTGCCGCCGGTTGTCCAACCGCCCCACGCAAAGCCGATGATCATCGCGATGACTGCCCCCAAAATAAGGCCCCAAATTCCAAATTTGACCTTCCCTCCAGCTTCTGGTTTCATTGATATACCTCCCTGAACCTGCCGATTCTTCTCCCGTTGGTCCAATTCTTCGCCCTTCTTCCGAATTCGCTCCTCTGGCGTGCTCACGGGCATCCCCTCCAGCGCTACTGTATCCAGTGCATCGCATTCGCGCGGGTCTGCTGAACCCCTCTCCGAATCACGCTCGGGAGGCATGCGTACGCCGCCGGCTGTCCAGCATGCAGGTTCCAAAGGAGCGTCGGAGCAGGTGTGGGGGGATGGGAAACCGGAGGTGTGGCTGACACGGATCAAGGACGCCTAACAAGCTTTGTAGATTGATGGATGTACACTGCTTTGCAACCAGGGGGTCGCGGGTTCGAATCCCGCCGTCTCCACCAATGTTTTCAAGGGTTTGCGCGCGGTGCGGATTCACGTTCTCTCCCAGTTTGCTCACCATTGCTAACCCGAGCTGGCGAGATCGCGACCCACACCATTTTGCATTCCTGGCACTACACGCGCATAGGTGTCGAGGCGTGGATATCTGAGAGTGTCCCAGCCGTTCCTGCACGAGCTTGGGGTGGACGCCTTTGCGGAACAGCCAGGCTGCGTGACTGTGCCGCAAGTCGTTGAAGCGGATACGGGTGAGCTTCACCGCCCGGGCGACCTTGCGGAAATCGCGTTGGGTGAGGTTGTGGGCGTGGATCGGTTTGCCGTCGCGCTGACAGAAGATCACTCCTGATCTCAATAGGTCGAACCCAGCCCTCGCCTTGCCTCCTCCTGCTCGGTTTTGAGCCGGCGGAGCCCGTCGAGCACCGCCGGGGCCAAAGTGATATCCGCCTTGAGCGTGCGCTCTTTGGTTCGCGGCTCAGGATCTGCTTCTTCAACCATACCAGCGTGTGGCGGATACATGTCGCCCTGCCCCTTCGTTACCATCGTTAAGGGTCTTCGGCGGGTGGCTCTTTTCCGCTCACGAGGGCCTCTAAGGCGCTGTCAACGAGAGGCTCCAATAGTCCGTCCTTCGCTTCTAGGAAATCTTGGTCTGACCTGTAAGTATGGTGGGATAGGTCCTTACCTTGGTTTCGGACGATTACGTCCCATCCATCTGACCCCAAAGTCGCCTGCACCATCGGGTAGTGTCCTATTTCCAGGGTGAACTGCAGTCCGGTCGACGAGTAGCGCAGGTAGTGATGGACGCGCATCCGCGTCGCGGTGATGAGGGTCTCGGCTCTCTTCAAATACTCCTGGGCGACATTGCGCACGCGTTGCTCGCTTTGTCTCAACGTGTCTTGGTCACGTTTTGCCGCCTGAGCGGATGACTCCATTTTCTGCTTATGCATCTGCTCGAGTTCTGCGGCCCTCTTTCTCAGTCTCTCCTCCGGTGTGCTCACGTCCATCCACCTCCGACACACCTTGTCGTCTTATCCCTGAGGGATACTTAGAGGTCCTTGGGGAACGTCCTCATTGTTGCGTTGTCGAGGTTCTATTTGAGTAATGCGGTAGGGCGCGGCCAGCCTCCGCTCTGTAAGGCATTTGCGTCGAAATAGATCCTGTCGAACGGCACTGAAGCCTCCCTAAGCCGGGGTCGAGGCGTCTGCCATTCCGGCATGGACGTAAACAGGGCTAGAGGTTCGATTGCCACGAGACGCGTCCCTTTTTGGCAGGGGCACGACACCGGACGCCAGGGAAAACCTCCTAGTATGGCAACCGCGCAACACACGTAGTGGGGGCTCGCCGCCACCCGTCTCTGTGCGCCAACGGCAAGAGGCGCATGTGGTCGGCAGTACTTTTCCGCCTCCCAGGAGAAGTATGTGGATGGCGTTTTCGAGCCTGCGGATACCATTCAGCCCTGTTCCAAGGGGCGGCGTGGCTCCGCAACGGTGCTAGGCTCGACGTGAGATCGTCCACCTTGCCCTCAAGCCTGCCGGCCGCGGCCATCGCCGCGCTCAGGATGCGATGACCGCGGTGGAGGTCATACATGAGATGGCCGAGCGAGACGGGACACATGGAAGCCGCCTGTTCGATCGTAGCCAGTTGTCCCTCGAATGGTTCTCGGTGCGTGAAGTCAAAGTACGAATCGGCGGAGAGCAGAAGCATCGCGCCGAAAACGGTGGGGTTGCGGGAGCCGAGTTGCCACGCACCGAGCCCTCCGGACGAGATGCCGAAGAACCGCGGCTGTCGCGTTCCGGTATCGTTCGAAGTGGTGCAGTCGCGGAGGTAAGGTCAACGAAACACTGGGTCGGACGCAACTGGATGTACGGTGGCTTCCTCGCGGGTCTGTTTCTGCTCGCGGTAGCGCCGGCCGCGCTCGTGTCGGCCGGGCGGCCGCTCGTCCTGGTGTACCTGCAACTGCCGATCTACATGATTCACCAACTCGAAGAGCATTACGATGATCGTTTTCGCCGCTGGATTAACGAGACGATCGGCGGTGGCCGAGAGATGCTGTCGACGCCCGCTGTGGTCGTCATCAATGTCGTCGGTGTCTGGGTCGTCGACCTTGCCGCCTTCTATCTTGCCCGCTTCGTCGACGTTGGGCTGGGTCTCATCGCCGTCTACCTCACGCTGGTCAACGCCGTTTTCCATCTTGCAGCCGGCGCCGGCCAGCGACGCTACAACCCCGGCCTAGCCACCGCGATCCTGCTCTTCGTGCCATGCGGAGTCTGGGGATTGGTTGCCGTCTCGGCCCAGCCCGGGGTCAGCGCAGCCGATCATGTCATCGGACTGGCCGTCGCGATCTTCATTCACGCGGCGATCATCGTTTACGGCAAACGACGCGTCGCAATGCTGGCTCGGGGAAGCGCCGAGCCAGCTTAGCCCAGCTTTAGCCTAGGCTCGCCGGCACCTAATGGAGATAACGGCAAGAGAGTTCCCCACTGGCGAAATGTATAGCAGGCCTTGGGGTTTGGGTTTGATGGCGGCTTAGGCGTCACGCCGCGGAAGGCAAACCAACCATCTGCCTTGCCCCGAGCCTCAAACCCGGACCAGCCGGTTATGAGCCGGATGGCCACCTTCCCAGACCATATTCGATACAGCATAAGGGCCACCGTCGCATCCCACTGCCGGAAGCGCGTGCGGCCCTCCGTGAAGCACATGCGGCCCTCAACCTGCCGGACCGACTGCTTACGGGCAGAATGCGCGCTCAGGCGAAGCCGACGACCTGCTCGAACCCTGAGGAGCCGTCCAAGACCGACACGCTTGGAATCACGCCTGGTACGATTTGGTCCACAGTTGCCCGTTAGACGTGACGACGTAGACGTCGAGCCGCCCCTCGCCCCACGAGGCCACCGCGGGATCGCTGGCGAACCGGCCGCCGAGCGACTCCCATGAGCTCCACCGGCCGTGGTCGAGGCTCTTGCGCCACAAAGCGTGGTCGCTGCCTTGGACGAAGACATCTAGGTGCTGCTGGACGAAGCTCTGAAGCCCGGCGTTGCCGCCCCAGGCGACCGCCGCCGGGCCGGAACTGATGACCCCGCCGAGGGATTCCCAGTTGGTCCAGGATCGCCGGTTCTCGTCGAAGTTGAGGTGCCAAAGCGCGTTGTCGTTGCCCCGGGCAAAGACGTCGAGTAGCGCCGGGCCGCCCGACGCGACCGCCGGAGCGGAGGCTAAGCTGCCGCCGACGCTCAGCCAGTCGCTCCAAGAGCCTCCGCCGCCACCTTGGTAGGCCTTCTGCCAGAGTCCGTAATTGCCGCCCCGTACGAACACGTCGATACCGATCTGTCCGAAGATCTTCGTCCGGTAGACGGCCGTCGGCGCCGACGTGAATGCTCCCCCGAGACTGTCCCAATGCGTGATGTGCCCATTGTTCTGATAGGTCGCGTTGTCCACGCCCCGGCAGTACACCAGGTGGCCGCCGACGTCGGTGGCACAGGCGCCCGGGCTGGAGGTCCACTTGCCCCCGAGGCTTTGCCAGGAGCCCCACTGTCTTCCGTTCCATTCGGCGTAGCCGAGGGAGAAGTCATCGGCCCTCACTCCATAGACCACACATAGGACCCCCCGGCGGTGCCTCCCCGGTAGGCGGCCGCCGCGGGGGAGAACGTCAGCCGGGGAATGTTGGGGACCTGAGCCCACTGGCTCCAGCCCACACCACTCACGGCCCAGGCGGGCCGGACGACGCTGTTGACTGTGGCTACCGCGGCGAGACTGCCGATCAGCCCAATGGCCCGGCGCCGCGAGATCAGCGCTCCCTCGGGCGGAAAGCAGTGCGCCGCGCCACGCACGTTCGACACACTGACCCGCCCTTTCGCCCGTGCCCACAGCCCCACGTCTTCGCGGCCGGCCAGGCTGGCGATCTCGTCGGGAGATAGAGCGCGGCACCGCGCCGAAGTAGGGGTCCTGCTCGGCCATAAGAGGTCCTCCTCTCGCGGTCCCGGGGCCGGGCCTGTTCGCAAAGCGCCAGCCCCGTGTTGCGTGGACGGGGTGCGCTTCGCTGGCGGCATCTATCCGCCCTGCTGAACACTCACTCCTGATCGCGGACATAACCGTGCATCAACAACGGTCCCAGATTCAACGCGAATCGACTAAGCCCGTCTCAGGATTTTCCAGGAAGCCTGACCTCCCGAAGGTCTTGGTCGGCTCGCAACGCTTTCAGCGACGGGTGACGTAGGTCGTCTGCCAGCCGCTCCCGATGGTCCACGTCGACCACGAGCATCGGTTTGACCCAATGCGGCGGCAGGTCGGTTCGCGACTCCCCAAAATGGTTGTCGCTTGTCTGGGCTCACAGGGGCACCAGAACACAGCCCTTGCAGACAGGTCGGGCGGCACAGCAGCCGAGGGTGGAGAAGTGCCCAAGAAATCGCCCCGCGGTGCGGATTCCGGGTTAGTGTTTTCAGGACGGGGAGAGCGGGCTCTTCTCGGGTCCGCTGAAGGATACTGGGGTGGAATCCTCCAATACCAGGCATGCCGGTGCACACTGCGCCCCCGATCGGCTGACTCCCGACGACGTTCCGGATTCTTTTATATCTGGACGAACGCCGACACCGACCGCAACAGGTTCTTTGTGGTCAAGGCTCCAAGGTCAAGAGAGATGACTCCATCGAGTTTCCGGTCGAGATGGGCTGCCTTGTCTGCGTGTTCTGCTGCCCGCGCGAGATGCACCAGTCAACAACTTCCGGATCGCGCCGGTACGGGCGGCAATTTGCCGGTGACTCGGTCCATCGGGGAGTCCAAACCAAGCAGCGAGGAGGATGCCGGATGTACGGGTGGAGGGGGCGACTGGGAGTCATCATGCCCAGCAATAACACGATCGTGGAGCCGGAAATGTACAGTGTGCTGCCGACCGGCCTATCGCTTCACGGAGCCCGCGTGGTCCCCCGCAACGCCGCAGGTTTTCGGGAACAGATTTTCTCTATGGCCGATACGCTCCCGCAGGCCATCGAAGGGTTGCGAGGGAAAGTCGACGTGTTTTGCTACGCGTGCATGGCAACAAGCCTCCTGAAACCTCCCGGCTGGCACGAGACGTTCGCCGAGGCGACCGGCGGCGCGCCGTTCCTACTGGCGGGTGAAACCATGGTTGTCGCCCTCAGACGCTTGGGGGCGTGCCGCATCGGTGTCTTCTCCCCGTACTCGGATGAGATCGCCGCCCTGATCCCTGGCTGGTTCAAACGACACGAGATCGAGGTCGCACACAACGCCAGCGTCCCGCTCAGCTTTGAACAGGGTTCTCCAGGATGCGAAAACTTCTACCCCACCATCCGTCGGGAGTTCAAAGGAAAAGATCTGGCTGCGCTGGTCATCCTGGCCACAGACCTCGCCACATTTACGGTCATTGACCCCCTGGAGGCCGACCTCGGGATCCCCGTCGTCTCCAGTAATCTGGCACTGCTGTGGAGCATGCTCGGAACAATAGGGGCCGGGGCGACGACGTGCCCCGGCAGACTCTTTCGTAGCGCCGCGGTCGTGGCCAACGGTCGCCCAACCCACGCTTCGCGATAGCCGATCACCACCATCCGACCTTTCGGGGAGGCTATCGCTTGTACGATCTCATCATTAGAAGCGGCACGATCGTGACGACCGCCGGGTTCATTCGGGCCGACCTTGGCGTGCGCGATGGGCGCATCGCTGCTGTTGCTGTGCCTGAGACTCTGGGGGCGTCCGACCACATCGTCGATGCCCGTGGCAAACACGTTCTCCCCGGACTGGTTGATGCTCACGCGCACCTGCGGGAACCGGGCTTTACATACAAAGAGGATGTTGGCTCGGGGACTCAAGCGGCGGCCGCGGGCGGGGTGACGACGGTCATGGCCATCCCGAACACCAACCCGCCACTCACCACGCCGGATGCGCTTCACGCCGCCGCCGAGCTCGCGTCCCGAAAAGCCGTGGTCGACTTCGCGGTCTTTGCCGGAGCCTGCATGGCCGACCCGGAAGGTGTTACCGCGTTTTCCGATAAGGGACCCATCGGGTTCGATCTCTACGACGACCCCTACGCGTTCGGCTCAGCCTCATGGGTTGACCTGTTCTGCCGAGTGCGACGCACGGGTCTCCCGCTCGCCTTCTACCTGAGCGATAAGCATCTGCAAGACCGGATCCGAGGCGAATTGGAGGACCAGGGCGTTCCGGCAGCGGGCCGCTTCGCCCGGACGACCACCGCCGCGACTGAAGTGGCCGCCATGGCACGCATCATCCCATTGGCGGCCCATTTCGATGTTCCAGTGGTACTTCGGGCGGTAACAACGCCCGAGGGACTGGCGTTCGTCCGGGAGGTGCGCCTCGCCTATCCCGGGGCGCGCGTCGCTGTTGAAATGTGCGTCCACCATCTGTTTCTGACGACCGATGAGCTTGCGGAGATGGGCAACCGCGCGTTGATGCTCCCCCCGTTGCGCCCCCGGGCGGAGCTGGACGCATTGTGGCGGGCGGTGAGGGGCGGTACCGTGGATTATCTTTGTACGGATCATGCGCCTCACGCACCCGAGGAAAAGACCGAGCATCCGCCGTTTCTCGCGCCGCCCGGCATTATCGGACTCGAAACCTGGCTTCCCCTGCTGCTCAACGCCTGCGCCGGCCGCCGACTGACACTCCCGGACGTTGTGAGGCTGTGCTGTGAGCAACCTGCCCGGACGTACGGCATTTTCCCCCGGAAGGGCGCCATCACGATCGGCGCAGATGCCGACCTGATCTTGGTAAACCTTGATGAGCGCTGGCGCATCGACGGGAGCCGCTTCTACTCCCGCGGTGATCGTGGGCCCTTCGACGGTTGGGTCGTCACCGGGCGTCCGTACCTCACGATGGTCCGGGGCCGGCCGGTGATGATAGATGGAGCGGTCGACCGGTCTCCCTGGGGCCGGTTTGTTGTGCCGGAATCACCAACGCGAGAACTCAGGCCCGAACATCCGGAGCACACCGCGTGACAGATGGGAGGATCAGCATGGACTGGCAGGCCGCTGCTCGTGAGGTACTCGCCCGGCTGGATACTCTTGAACAGGAGTTAGTCGAACTGGCCTGTGGGGTCGTCAATGTCCCGAGCCCCCCCGGGTACGAAAAGGACGTGTGCGAGTTCATCGCCGGGTGGCTGAACGAACGCGGCATTGCCGCTTACGTCCAGGAGGTGGAGCCGACACGCGGCAATGTGGTCGGGACTCTGGCGGGCACCGGCGGAGGAAAGAGCGTCACGTTCAACAGCCACATGGACACCACGTTCGTTGGCACCGTGGCGGAGGACTTGCCCATCCTCGGCCGTCCCGAGGCGATCGCCGGACCGGCCGCGGAGGTCAGAGACGCCGTGATCTACGGGCTCGGCATCTTCAACGATAAAGGTCCCTTTGTTAGCGCCTGTATTGCCGCCCGGGCGATCCAGCTCAGCGGGGTCAAGCTACACGGCGACGTCGTGCTGGCCGGCGTGGCGGGGGAGATTGGTCGCGGTCAAGTCGGTCCGTACAAGGGACCAGGGACGCGCGGTAAGGGTGAGGGCACACGGTTCCTGCTGCATGCCGGCGTCTGGACTGATTACGCGGTGGTCTGCGAGGGCGGTTCTGTTTGGGCGGTTTCCTGGGCACTACCCGGAGCCGCCTACTTCCGAATTAGCACGCACGGGATCCCGCAGTATGCACCGATGAACGACCGATCCGCCCCCTCGGTGCAAGAAAATAAGAACGCTATCGTCAAGTTGGCCCATCTCTTAATCGCGCTCGAGGCCTGGGCGGATCGCTACGAGGCGGAGAATCGCTTTGACACCCCCTGCGGGCAGATCGAACCTCGGGTCACCCTTGGCGCGATCGACGGCGGACTCCCGTACAAACCCAACTGGCGTCCGGGCATTGCCAACGTCTACGTCGATGTTCGCATCCCCCCGAACCGGACGCCCCTCCATGTAAAAAGAGAGGTCGAGCAGGTGGTCGCGGCCACAGGTCTCAGCAGCGAGGTCTTCATGTACCTCGGGCGCATGGGCTACGTCGCGCAAAATGCCGGTCCGGTGGCGGCGGCCGTCACCGCCGCGCACACGCATGTCTTTAGCCAGCCTCCCAGCCCTCCGACATGGATCGAGCTCAGCATGTGGAATGATTCCAACGTCTACGCGGAACTGGGAATCCCGGTGGTGAAGTACGGCCCCGCATGGGCCGGTGGCGATTTTCTCCCGGAGCGGCTGGCGATTGCCGATCTGATGCGAGCGGCCCGGGTCTACGCTCTGACGTCCCTCCAGCTGTGCGGCGTGGCAAAAGCGTGAGGAGTCGATGAGCGGGATTCTGAACCTCCGTGTCCTGAGCGCGTCACAGGTCAAGAGCCTCGCGTCGATGCGCGAGGCGATCGAGATTCAGAAAGAAGCGTTTGCCCTACAGGCCGGTGGAGCAAGCGTGTCCGGGCTCAGGCACTGGCTCGACAGGAAGGATGACGATCCCCCCTGCCTCGTGGGGTTCCTCCCCGCGTTTCTGACCGATGGGCGGGGATACGGAGTCAAGATCGTCTCGGATTTCTATAGGCTACGGGGATCAGAGACGCCGCACATGATGGCCATCGTCGTCGTCTGCGACGGGAACACCGGGGCCCCCCGGGCCGTCATCGAAGGTGGCCACCTCACCGACCTCCGGACCGGCGCCACGACGGGAGTGGCTGTTGACCTGCTTGCCCGCCGGGACGCCCGCGTTGCCACGATTTTCGGAGCGGGGCGGATGGCGCGGAATCAGATGGAGGCGATCTGCGAGGTGAGGGACCTCGAGACGATCTGGGTGTGCAGCCGGACGGAGGCGCGGGCCAGGGCCTACATCACGGATTTGCAGGTCAAAGGCGGCCGCATCCCACGCGACATTCGTCTCGCGGCGTCGGCGAAACAGGGCCTCGAGGCATCAGACATAATCGTAACGGCAACGACCGCGGAGAGACCGTTGTTTGACGGCCGGGACCTACGGCCCGGGACATGCGTCGTGGCGGGTGGCGCATCTCGTGAGATCGACAGCGAGACCCTTCACCGCGCGGGAAAGCTTGTTGCGGATATGAAGGAGACCGTGGCGCACACGCCGGTCTTCACGGTCCCCATTGGTGAAGGAATCATAAGAGAAGACGACGTCGCCGAGCTGGGCGAGCTGGTTTTGGGCACGAGGCCGGGCCGTGAAACGGCAGAGGAAATAACCTTCTGCAAGACCCAAGGCGTCCCGGCGCAGGATCTGGTGACTGCGCAATACATCCTCCGCAAAGCGGAGGAGCGCGGCGTGGGGGCACTGATTCCGCTCCTGTGAGGCCCGCGCGGGACGAACAAGAGGGGAAAGAACGGGGTTTGCGTTTTTGCACTGAACCGGTCTGAGGGTGATCACCCCCAAACCGCCCGAGCTTGCTCTCGACGCAACCGCGTGGGTATATGAGCGGTTTAACTGCACCAATATCTCTATTACAAAAAATCAATTGTAGAGCATGAACATCACGGACAAGGAGCTACTCCAGGCTTTGGAATTCCTCAGCAATGTCATGATCGCTGTTGCAACAGGCGGGCCCGCACCGATGAGGTTGATGAAGACAGGGACCCAGACTACGGTACGTGAGCGAAGGAAGGTAGTGCACCCCCCTCGCTAGTGGCGACGAAGGTGGTCTTGTTTGTTTGAAAGTGGACCGGATCATGACGAGACCCGATGGTCTTGTGCAAACCGCTGACATCGCCGCGAGTGTCACATTTAGCCCGAAACGAGGCCGCGTTCGGCAAAGCTCCCTCTGGCTCCTCGGGGGAGGATATGCACCCCAACGGGGGCCAGGGAATCGGATCTTCCCCACAAATCTACCGCTCGTGCGGGGGAGGAGAGGCACTTACGCTGCCCCCCCCCGACGGGTTGGGTCCGTTCTACTTCACTGCGACCTTGACAGTAGTATTCTTGGCCCGATCCGACTTTGGTAGTCTTACTTCGAGCATTCCATCGTTGTAGGATGCTGTCGCCTCAGCGCCCTTCACCTCTGTAGGAAGTGGCACGGTACGTAGAAATGCTCCATATCGCAACTCTCGCCGATAATAGTTGCGCTCCTTCTTGTCTTCTGCCTGCTTCGTCGACCCCTTGAGCGTGACGGCGTCGTTGGATATGGTAATGTCTACCTGTTTCGGATCGATGTTGGGTAGAGCCGCCATTATCACCACTTCATGCTCACTTTCAAATGCCTCAACCGGCGGTTCCCACTCCGTTTCGGGCCCGACGATCTCATGTGTCCAAGGCCCTGGCACAGCGCCAAGGAATCCACCGTATTGGCGACGCATTTCCTGCAGTTCGTCATCAAAGAGCGGCCTTCTCACGAGAATCATGCTGTCACCTCCACGTACATCTCCCCATGGGGAGTCTGTCTTGTTGGTGCCGAGTACATCGCGCGAGGACGTCTACAAAACCTGCCGCATCAAGTATTCGCAACCGCGATCCGTGATCACCGCTTGCCCCAAACCGTTCCGAACCCGTCTCCACGTCGTCAACCCGTCGTTGGTACAGTGGAGAAGATGGCGTTCCACGACCTCTCGTTACGACCGACGCTCGCCCAACGCGGGGCCGTTCGTGCTTTCTCACCGGTCCCGCAACGAGGCTCATGCGCGGGTCCGTTCGTTATCGATCGCCATAGGCGTCCTCCTCGGAAACGCTCTGATCTCGCAGCGTACCTGATCCGGTACCTGCTCCTCCGAGGAGCCGACCCAGTGCTGGGAACATTAGCTGTGGGAATAACGAAGGGGAAGCAGTTCCAGTGTACGCTTGTTCAAAAGGATTAGCGAAGCCAGTATGGGGTCTCATCCGCGCAAGCCTTGAACCTTACCTCCTCTGGCGCACGCTTCCAGCCTTCCGACCTACGCTAGAGGCACGCCTCGAAGCCGCGCGAGCCCGCACGAAGGTGGCGGGCGATTCTGAGGGAAGCATATAGAAACCACCGTCGGTACCCAGCATGCACGACCTGCGCGAGATATGTCCGGTCTCAAAGGCGAGACGTTGGCATTGCCGGTAGAAAGCGTAGGACCCTCAGGGAGCAGGGCGCCGGTCGCGTGGAAGCGAAGGGAAACGTGACCGAGGGGGATCACCATGGGATATGGATTCGGGATCGCAGTGGCCGTCGTCGGCTTGCTCCTGGCGTGGAACGGGGTCAAGATCGTCCGCGAGTACCAGCGCCTGGTAGTGTTCCGCCTGGGCCGCAGCTTCGGCCCGAGGGGTCCGGGGATCGTCTACCTGATTCCGATCATCGACAAGGCGGTTTGGGTGGACCTCCGGGAAGCGTTCCTCGAGATCCCCGCGCAGACGTGCATCACCAAGGATAACGCGCCGATTTCCATCGATTTCCTGATCTACTGGAAGGTGTTCGACCCCCAGCTCAGTGTGATCAAGGTGGGCAACTTCGCCGGCGCCGCGCAGGGGATCGCCACGACCGGGCTGCGCGCGGTGATCGGCGACCTCAGCCTCGACGAGGCCCTGACGAAGCGGGAGCAGATCAACCATGTCATGCGCGCCAAGCTCGACGAGGTCACGGAGCGGTGGGGGGTCAAGGTGACCACCGTCGAGATCCGTGAGATCACCCCGCCGAAGGACGTCCAGGACGCGATGACTCGGCAGATGTCCGCCGAACGGAGCCGGCGCGCTCTCGTCACGGAGGCGGACGGAAAGAAACAGGCCGCCATCACCATCGCGGAAGGAGAAAAGCAGTCGGCGATCCTGAAGGCAGAGGGGGACCGCCAGGCCGCGATCCTCCGTGCGGAGGGGTTTTCGCTGGCCTTGGGTACGATCTTCGAGATCGCCAAGACCGTGGACACGAATACGATGAGCCTCCAGTACCTGGAGGCCCTGAAAGCCCTCGGCGCGGGCCCGGCCACGAAGTTCGTGTTCCCGATGGAGTTCACCAAACTGCTCCAGCCGTTTGTGGATGGGGCGCGGGGGACTCCGTCGAGGGCGCCGTAGCCGTACCGACAACGATAAGCTCACGATGAAGGTCGGGCGTGGGGCCGATCCTTGGCAGCGGAGAACCGGTTCGACCCACGCCGAGACGCTAGAGTCAGCCTCGAGCGGAAGAAGCTCGCCAGGGGGCATCAGGGGGATCGAATCGGAAGGATTGGGCCCAGCGGAGGGAAACTTCCTTATGTGCCGATCCCTCTCGTTTGGTACACTGTTTGTAGGTCGAATGGGAGCATCAATTTTTCCATCCTGCCTGCCGCACGCTGAAACCTGAAAGCCCTCGGTGGGCGGCCATCATGAATACCCCACACGATAACATCTATAGATTCCGCTCGTAGGGCCCGGCCACGTCGGTATGGCTAGGGGGTCTCGGAGCATCGCCACTGATCTGTCCGTGGCCGTGCATAGAGCACGCCAAGATTTAGTTCAAAAGGAGGAACGAATATGAAAAATGTCATCATCGCCATTGTGACCCTGAGCATATTCTCGATGCTGTCCGTGGGGTCAGCTTCTGCTCAGATGTATCGGTTGGCTCCGCAGCAGCAGTTCAATTTTCGGCAGCGAGTTGTTCCAACACCCCCTGAGACGATGGATACTTATGCGAACGTGACGAATTTGAATGCCTTCAGCGCTGAGACGGAGTACATGTCTCTGCCCGGCTATCTCCGGTATTTAACGCACCAACGAACGAGCCAGTGGCTTGCGTATCCGGAAGCGACACGCATTGTACGCCAGTAGCGGTACGTCGCAATCATCCATCAAGTAGGAGAAAGGGGATCGTACGATGAGTATCATGGCATGGATTATCGTTGGGATTATCGCAGGCTGGATGGCGAAAAGGGTGATTCCTGGTGAAGGGCCCAAGGGCGTCCTTGGAGACCTGGTCGTCGGCATCGTCGGCGCCATCGCGGGGGGATGGATCTTCGCCTACTTTGGGCACCCCGGCCCCACGGGGCTGAACATCGGGTCCATCGTCGTCGCCTTTGTGGGAGCCGTGGCCGTGCTATGGCTAATGCGGCTGCTCACCAGAACGGGGAATGCCGGACTGGCCTAGATCAGGCCGCCTCATGCGGGTAGACCCCAGGGAGACGAGCCGGACGGCGGGGCGGGACGAAATACGTCCTGGGGTGTGGAATGCGCTGGCGGGAATCGGAACACGAGCCGCGCATGCCCGCGCACAGATGTGGTTAAGGCTCCCCTGCCAAATAATAGCGGAGATCGACGTACGTGAGGGGGCCGCCCAGACCCTTATGGGGCGACGTGTACTGGTTCCGGAGCTCTAGGACCGTCCGAATCCCTTCGAAGTCCGGCGCCGCCGCCGGGGCAAATCCTGTGAAGGGGTCGACCAGAATCTCGAAAGCCTTCCGCGCGAGGTCGGAGGGAAATTTGGCGTTGCGTCCGAGGATTTGGATCCCCTCTTCGCGATTCCCGGGCGAGTAGAGCCACGTTAGGGCGTCGCGGTACGCTCGGATGAATCCCACGAGCAGCTCCCGGTGGGTCGCCGCCCAGGACCGGCGCGCGGCGCCGACGACCCCCTGGTACCGGCGCAGGACATCGAGCGCATTCCCCAAGAGCCGGAACCCCCGTTGTTGCGCGAGGACCTCGAATGGTGTCACGAGCAGCGTGCCGGCGTGCTCGCCCCGCAGCAGAGCTTGCCACCGTTCAAGCACGCCGCCGGCGGGAACGAGCGAGTAATCTTTGGGCCCTAATCCGTTGGCCTCCAGCATCTTGCGGAGGACAAACGCGTATCCCGTGGAAGGGGCGTCCACCGAGAGGGTCTTCCCACGCAGATCTGCGTACGTTTGTATCTCGGGTTTGACGATCAGACGTAGGAACCCGCTGTCTCCTCCCATGAACGCAAGCAAGTCCGGGCGCCCCGGGGCCAGGACCTCGCCCTGGCCTTCGTCGTAGGCAATTACGTTGTCTATCGCGGTCATCGCGATGTCAAACTCTCCATCGATCAGGTGCGTGAGTTGGAAAACCGAGCTTGGGGTCGGCGTCAATTGCACCGCAAGCCCGCGTTGGGCGAGGTATCCCTTCTCCTGGGCAACCCACAGCGGCAGGTTGAACCCGCCGGGGAACACGATGACCCTTAAAGGCTGTACCTGGGGGGCAGCGACCACCCTCCCCGGGATTGAAGCGTCGAGGATCGTCAAGGCCGTGGTCGCCAAAAACTGGCGCCGTGTCATCATAGTTATCCGCTTCGCGTATTCCGTTTCCGCTTCCCCATTCCTTCCAAAGCTTGTAGTTGAGGGTGATCGAACGGAACCGGGCGCGAAACACGTGCAAATTCTGACCTTCCCCCAAAGCCTTGCCATAATCCTTTCCCTGTCCAACCGTACCGTCTTGTCGTAGCCGGTAGTGTGGGGATGAAGCCCGGGCTGCCGGGATCCTAAATCAGCGTACCCCGAGAAGAGGGGGTCTTAGGAAAACCGCCCTCTGAGCGATTTGTGCTCAGAGCAGATGCGGCACCAATCGGCCTGCGCGAAACGGCGCACAGACGTCAACGCCCCCAGGCAGGGGGGTGTGAGGGGCTGGGAGAAGGCATCATCGGAAGTCGGCTTCGATACTATCCAGGCGATCGACTTCGCGTGTGAGGTGGTAGGGCCTATGGCTCCTCAAGGTTCGAACGGAGGATGCCCATCGCGGCCGCTCCTCTGGTTGGCGGGGATCTTGATCACTGTGCTCATCGGTTCCGTGTACGTGCAAGTGTCGGAGGCATCTTCTCCGACGGCTGGCATCACGGTGATAGGCATCGCCGCCGGGAGTACATATCTCGCGATTGTTGAAATGGACGGACTGTCGTACGTTGTCGGCGTGGGCGATCGCATCCGGGACTTCACCGTGACCGCCATCTCAGGGAACGAGGTCGTCCTTCGGCGGCACGATCGGACCTTCAGGCTACAACTGGCCCGGGCTGAGACTGCTCCGGTCCGCGCGGAGAGAGTCGCGCGCGCCGTCGCAATTCCGACAGTGGCCACTCAAGCTGCGCCGATCGCAGCATCGAACATCGCTTCCCCGCCGGCGGCGCAGCAGCCCACAGGAGTCTCCCCCTCCGCGCTACCTCCAACCACGACCGTCACCGCTGTGCGCTTGGGACCGACAGGTTACCCGGCACAAACCACGGTCCCGGTGTGGGGGGTTCCACTCACGCCGGCTCCTCCGAGCCCACCGGTCATGTCCCCTGGCGCGACTTTGTACACGCCTGCAGGCACCTCCGCGTACGGGTCCACGAACGCACCGATCACCACGGAGAGCGCGATCGCTCTGGGTGGAGTCACAGGGCTCCCTGTCGCCGCTAGCCAAGTACAATCGGCCGCACCGGTGCCCCCCCTGGGCGCGACTTTGTACACGCCTGCGGGCACCTCCGCGTACGGATCCACGAACGCGCCGATCACCGCGCAGAGCGCGATCTCGCTCCGCGGAGTCACGGCCCTCCCGGTCGCTTCTAACCAAGCGCAATTCGTCGCGCAGGTGTTGCCCCGGCCGACCTCAGGCCAAGCGGGGGCGATCGCGGCAGCTGCGGCGGCAACCGGAGGTGTCGCGGGCGGTGCGCGGCAGACGTCCACCCCTTCGGCAGTCTCACCGCCTCGACTGGTGAGCGGTGCGAGCGCGCAGCAGCCGGTTGCGGCATCAGCCAAAATACCCACCCCGGCCCTAGCGGCGGTTGTTTCGGCGCCAGCGCAGGTTCTTCGAGGCAGTGCGCAATTGTATCAGGTCAAGGTGGGTCCGATCTCCGATAAGCGCCGCGCCGAAGAAATTGCGAAGCGCTTGACCAAAGCGGGTTTCGCAGCCAAAGTCAGCGCGACCAGCGGGGCCCACTACACGGTAACGTTGAATCCTTCGCCGCAGACGGCTGTCGGCCAGAGCCTTGCCATTATTGAGTCCGCTCAGGCGGGCGTGCCGGTCAAGATCGAACTAGTCCCATAGCTCGGAGTTGCTCAGGGTCCGGACACTAATCGGGAATCGCCGGAAACGAACGGTTTCCCTCTAAGAACCGCGCCCCGCGACGTCGGCGGCATCCAGCGCGTCGCTGGGTGGTCGAACGCACAGGGGCTTGGCACAATCGAGTCCGGAAACTCCTTATCCACTTTGAGAAGCGGATGGAGAATTATCGCGGGTTGCTGCATTTGGCATATGCCCTCATTATCTATCGACTGGCGGTCCTGTGACGGGGTTCCAAAGGAATAGGGTATTGACATTTTAGTAAATGGCGTTTATTATACAGCTTGTGGTAAACGCCATTTACTATAGGGAGACAGCCATGGCACAGCAGAAGATCGACCTGCACGTCAATCCTGCCGACGAAACCATCCGTATCGGGCCGCTCGCGGTGCGCTTCTTGATCACCGGAGAGAACTCGAGTGGAAGTGTCGCAGTGTTTGAGCTCCTTGTCCCGGCCGCGCAGCGCCTGGCGGCTCCGGCGCATAGCCACGACCATTACGAAGAGACGATCTACGGCATCGACGGAGTGTTGACCTGGACCGTTGACGGGAGACCTTTCGACGTCGGGCCGGGGCAGGCACTCTGCATTCCGCGCGGCGCCATTCACCGGTTCGACAACACCGGAAGCCAGAACGTGAGGGCGCTCTGCGTGATCACGCCAGCCGTACTAGGTCCGCAGTATTTCCGCGAGTCTGCCGAGGTGATCAACCTGGCGGCCGGCGGGCCGCCGGACCGAGCGAAGATGGCGGAAATCATGCGCCGCCATGGCCTCACCCCGGCACCGTAACAGCGCACTGCGAGCCGGAGTAGCTCATTGACTTGGACTATTCACGACTGAGCCTCGTAGACCGGGAATGGCCGATCCCGTGAGGCTGTCATCGGCATGTAGGGGATGAGGAGGAACATGATGAAGGCTGTTGTGGTGGCTCCCGGCGAGGGACGGTTTATTGCGGTCGGGTGCACTGGCGCGGGCGTGACGGTCAAGGCGTCGGAAGCAGAGACCGGCGGCCTGTGCACCGTCTGGGAAGGACGAGTCGAGCCGGGGACGGTCGGCGCCGGGCCGCATTATCATCGCGGGCGCGACGAGTTCTTCTACGTCCTCAAAGGTGAGGTGGTGCTGCGCATCGGCGACGAGAGACACACGGCTGGAGCAGGCACATTCGCCTTTGTCCCGCGTGCAACGATCCACGGCTTTCACAATGCGAGCAGTGACAGCGCGATCCTCCTGGTTATGCATCATCCCGCCGGCTTCGAGCGCTATCTCGAGGAAATGCAGCAACTGGCTGCTCGGCACGGAGGCGAAGAGGAACAGGCCGCACTTGCTGCTCGCTTCGACATGATCCCGGTGCCGGCGTCTACGGGGCGAGTTGACGGAGCACACACAGTTCACGAACGTAAGAGTGCCACCCGCCGCTAGGGCAGGGACGAACATGGGGCGTAAAACGATCCGTGACCGCACGTCGAGCCTAACAAGTTCACCGGTCGAAACGAGAGATATGCGCATCGGCGCATTGTTGCGCGTACCGGCGCAGGCGATCCAGCGCCGTCTCATCAAGGAGTTGAATGCAGCGGGTTTTGAGGAGCTACGCGTGCCGCATATGGCGGTGCTGCAATATCCGAGCCCGGATGGGGTTCGCCCAGGCGTTCTCGCCGAGCGCGCGGGCATGAGCAAGCAGGCCATGAACCAGCTACTCCGGAGCCTTGAAGGCCTGGGCTATATCGTCCGGTCCGACGCACCCGACGAGGGCCGCGCGCGAATTATCCGCTTGACCAAACGCGGTCGCGCTGCGTACTCAAGAATCTCCGGCATACTCCGCGATATCGAGCGCGAATGGAGCGTTGAGCTTGGACCAGACCGTTTCGCCCAGCTCAAAGAGGTGCTATTCCGCGTCTGGGAGAGCCCGTTGACCCGCTCGCAGGCGGGAACGGCACAAGGGACTGAATAAGCACTAAGGTTTTTGGGGTAGATTCTAACATCGACAAGAGATTCCTACGACCTGTAGCACGCACTCCACCCTCTTTCCTACTCGTTTCTCACCGTTCCCGCACGGTCACAAGCCCCGCTCGTGTAGCGGGGCGGCTGACAGCAGACCTCCACATGAATCAGGAGTGCACGCTGGGCGAAACCGGTGTCACATACCGCCTGGCTCCTCGGGGGCAAGGTCCGGGGCGCCGTCCTCCGGCCGATCCGGGGTCGCACAAACGTCGCCCGATTCCTTATCGGTGTCACGGCGCGTTTCGCACCGGCCGGCGCGCGGTACGCGGTTGCGGATGACAACGGCAAGCCCACGCTGTTGGTTCCCGCAGTGATGGCACGCCAGCTGTCGTCGTCAGCATCGACGTTGATCGGGCGCGGATCCGCAATGTCTGGGCCATCGGCAACCCGGACAAGTTGGGCGCCGTGTGAGCGGTTCGCCTGAGGTGTCGGGGGCAGGACCCTGATGTCCCCATGGGCAGAGACCTAGAGCCTGCGGGCATTGGCCTGCTCGCGAGGAAGGTTTTGCCTACTGCATGCAGTATACACATTTATGGCCCGACTCACCGGCACCCTGAAGATACAGCGGTCTGAGCCAGTCACGGTCCAAGCGCACCGCACCCTTCGCCAGGCGATTTTGCAACAGCGCTTCAAGCCGGGGCAGCGCCTCATCGAAACGGAGCTGGCAGAGATGCTCGGCGTGAGTCGGACCCCGGTCCGGGAAGCCCTCTCCAAGCTGGAGTTCGAGGGTCTTGTCGACCTCGTCCCCACGGGCGGGGTCATCGTAAGGAATAGCGAAGAAGAGTTTGAGGAAATCTACGGGCTGCGCCAGCGCGTGGAAGGCTATGCCGCCAACGTGGCCGCCCGCAGAATCCGGCCCGAGGAACTCACCGCAATCGAGAAGGCATGCGATCGGGCGCTGGCCGCGTTGGACAGCACCTCCTTGGAGGAGCGCGCCGCGCTCAACAACGCATTCCACCAGCTGCTGACGGAATCGTCTCACAGCCGGCGGCTGATCCGTTTGGCCAACAGTTACCGGGAGTATTTTCTCAGCCACCGCACGCTGCAGTTCTACGACCGAGAGACGGCCGTGCGCCACCACACGCAGCACCGGCAGATCGTCGAGGCCCTCCGCCGGCGTGACGGCGACCGAGCGGAGCGCTTGCTCGCGGCGCACTTCCAGAGCGCGCTCGTGATCATCCGCGCCGCCCTCGGATCCGGAGGAGCGGGTTCTCCCGCCCCCGAGGGGAACCTCTGAAAACCGTCCTGCGCTGCGGCCGCGTCATCGACGGGACCGGCCAGCCGCCGCTCGACGGGGCCCTCATTCTGGTCGAGGACGGCGTGATCGCGGCCATCTGCCCGGCGGGGTCCGTCGACGGTCCAGCGGATACCCGCACAATCGACCTGCGAGCATCCACCGTGCTGCCGGGACTGATCGACGCGCACGATCACCTCTGCTTCGACTGGACGGATCCGAAGGAGCTCCTGGAGCGAGAGCCCGACACCTGGTCGGGTCTGCGCGGCGCCGCGAACTGCCGGAAGATATTGCGGGCGGGGATTACGACCCTCCGCGTGATGGGCGAGAAAAATCATATCGATCTGCTCCTCCGCCGGGCGATCCGGGACGGAATGATCGAGGGCCCGCACCTCCTGGTTAGCGGGCAAGCCATCACAATCACCGGAGGGGTGCAGAGCTGGTTCCCGGGCAACGGCGTAGACAGTGCCCCAGAAATTCGCACGCACATCCGCCGGCAGGCAAAGGCGGGCGTCGATCTGATCAAGATGTTTGCGACGGGGAGCGCTGCGACCCGTGCGGTGAACCCGCTCACCCCCTGCTTCTCGCGCGATGAGATCGTGACCGCGGTGGAGGAGGCGCGTCGGGTGAACCTGCCGCTGGCGGCTCACTGCCACGGCGGGACCGCCGCGCGCGACCTGGTCGACGCGGGCGCGTTCTCCATCGAGCACGGCGCCTGGCTCGACGACGATGTGCTCGCGGAGATGGCCCGCCGGGGGACGTTCCTCGTGCTCACGTCGGGGTACGCGCACGTCGTGGCCCGGCACGCCGGCGCGACGGCAACGCAGCGCGATCGATGCCTGGCGATGATCGAGGCGTACCGCCGGACCACGGCGCAGGCTCGCGAGCGCGGTGTGCGAATCGGCATCGGCACGGATGAGAACCACGGCGACCTGGCGATCGAAATGCAGAACCTCGTCGAGGGTGGGTACACACCGATGGAAGCCATCCAGGCGGCGACGAGCTGGAACGCGGCGATCTGCCGCCTCGCGGAGAGCGCTGGATCGATCGAGGTCGGCAAACGCGCGGACGTGATCGCCGTTGAGGGCGACCCCCTCTCGGACATCCGCGCCGTACAGCGCGTCCGGTTCGTCATGAAGCAGGGGACGGTGCATCGGCATGATGCGTCGGAAGGAGAGGGCGGGCCATGGACTTCCGTCTGACCGAAGAGGACCGCGCACTTGTCGAACGTGCCCGCGGGCTCGGGGGCGAGTTTGCCACACGGGCGCGCGAATACGATGAAGCCGCGGCGTTCCCGGAGAAGGACTTCGATCAACTGCGCGCAGGGGGCCTGCTCGCGCTGACGGTGCCGACCGCGCTGGGCGGCCACGGGTTCTGGCAGGGCACGCGGTTTCTGCCGTTTTACTTGGTGCTCGAGGCCATCGCCTCCGGGGCGGCATCGACCGCCCAATTGCTCCAGGTTCACTCCCATGCCAGCGGGATCGTCGCCTACCTGGGGAATGAGAAGCAGCGCCGCCGGATCCTGGGCGACGTCGCCGCGCGAGGTGCCCTCATCGCCTCCTGCGGGAGCGAGACCGATCCCGCCCGGATCAGCTCGAGCACGGTCGAATCGGTCCTGCGTCCCGCGGACGGCGGCTTCCGTCTTTCCGGGGTGAAGCATTTTGGCTCACTGGCCCCCGCCGCGGACTACTATCTGATCTATGTGCTGGCGCCGGGCACCCGCACCGTGGCCGAGGGGTATACGACCGTGATCGTGCCCAAGGGGACACCCGGCGTGTCTCTGGAAGATACGTGGGACACCATGGGCATGCGGGCGACGATCAGCTGGAGCCTACGCCTCAACGACGTCTTCGTCCCTGTCGAGAACGTGATCGGCGAGCCGGGCGACTGGGTGCAGCGGGACCCGCGCACGTTCACCCTCGGATACGTAGCCAACCACCTCGGCACGGCGCAGGGGGTGTTCGACTTCGTCCGGCGGTATGTCCAGGAGCGCCCCTTCCTGGCGAAAGACGATGTGACGGCCTGCACCCTTGGCGAAATGGACGCCGCGCTCCAGGCCACCCGCACGTCGATGTGGTACGCCGCCTGGCTGTGGGAGCAGGGCCGGTACGACGACGCCGAACTGGCCTCGATGCGCGCCCTGCACACCTCAAAGCAGGCGGCGATCATGATCACGACCAAGGCGTTCGACGTCTGCGGCGCGCGCAGCGCTTTCAAGACGCTCCCGCTCGAACGCGCGCTCCGGGACGTGCGCACGTTCACCCTCCACTTCCGCGAATCCCAGGTCTTGCGCATGCTGGCCGACGCCGATCTCGGCGGCGCGTTTCACTCGAAGCAGAAGTACGGCCCGAAGCTTCCGCCCGAGGCTCTGAAATCTCTTCGCGTATCGACGTAGCGCAGGCCGGGCAGGGACAGCCGTGGGGATGACGGAGCGGATTTACCGAGTTCTCGCCACGCGCCAGCGGTCCATGGTTGAGGAACTCGGAGCGTACGTGTCCGCCGAGAGCGGCTCGCGGGACAAGCCGGGGGTCGATCGCGCGGGGCGACTTGCCGCAGACGCTCTGGCCGCGACCGGATTCGCCGTCGAAACCGTGCCTCAGCCGTCGTGCGGCGACCACCTGGTTGCGCGCAGGGCGGGCGGCGGGCGCGGCCGCCTGCTCGCCCTGCTCCACCTGGACACGGTCTGGCCGCGGGGGACGCTGGCGAACAACCCGTTTCGGGTCGAGGGCGGACGGGCGTACGGCCCCGGGGTCTTGGACATGAAGGGCGGGTGGGTGGTGCTCTTCTCGGCGCTGCGCGCTCTGGGGGAGATGGAGTGGGACGGGCTCGCGGCGACCACGGTGTTCCTCTGTGGCGACGAGGAACTGGGGAGCCCGACAGGCCGGGCGTGGATCGAGCGCGAGGCGCGGCGTGCCGACTGGACCTTGGTCATGGAGCCTGCCCGGGAGAATGGCGCCCTGGTCGTGCAACGCGGCATGGTCGGGGCCCTGTCGCTGGAGGTGAGCGGTATCACCGCGCACACCACCGCGCCGGAGCGCGGGGCGAGCGCCGTCCACGCGCTCGCCCACAAGATCCTGGAACTGGAGGACCTGACCGACCCCGTGCGCGGAACGCTGGTCACCGTCGGCGTCGCCGCTGGGGGCAGCGCCCGACAGGTGATCCCGGACCGGGCGACCGCCAGCGTCGATGTGCGCGCCCGCACCGCGGGTGACGCCGAGGAACTTCTGCGACGCATCCAGATCATCGCCGGCGCCCCCCACGTCTCGGGGACGTCCGCACAACTCGCAGGGGGGATTACGCGGCCTGCGTTTGAACGCACCCCGGGGGGAGAACGGCTGCTCCAACTGGCGCAGGCCTGCGGCCGGGAGATCGGTCTCGCCCTGGACGGAGCGGCTACCCAGGCGGGGTCCGACGGCAATTTTACCGGCGCGCTGGGGATCCCGACGCTTGACGGTCTCGGCGCAGAAGGCGGGCACGCTTGCAGCCGGAATGAGTTCGTACTCGTCGAGTCGTTACCACGGCGGGCGGCGCTGCTCGCGGGGTTGATCGCGAAGCTTCCCCCCTCGGATACCGCGAGGGGGTAATGGAGGATGGCCCGGGCTCGCTAAGGCGGACCGCACGCCGGACCAGCGCTTTCGCGGCGTCGAGAACCCGCGCGAGCCCACCGCTGGATCAGAAGCTTTAGTTCGACCATAGACGAACAGCCCTCAGGGATGCGGCGCTCGCGCCCGTGTCGAATCGGCGTTGCGCGCATCGACCGCGGCCTCCCAATCGTGCATCCTGGCGTCAAAAGAAAAAATCTTTGACATCCCAACAAACAGGGGATCGTAGGGGATGGCAGTGGTCCTCGCGAAGAGTCCCGCACACCGCACCGAGTTTCGTCGGTACTTGAGGCGCCAGATGGCATTGCCTGTGCGGTCACTCCAGGATTAGGAGGGCCCGCGATGGGTTCCCGCTATGAGCTTTTTGATCAACCCCGTCCGTTCCGCACACCGAGTCGTATTTGGTTCGGGACCGGCGCCGCGACCCAGATCGGGGACTGTGTCAGGGAGCTCGCGATCGCGGTGGGTCCCGTCTTGCTGATGACGGACCCTGTTGGAGATCGCCTCGGGTTGGCGCGGGAGATCGTCTCGGGGCTCGAGAAGGCAGGGTTCCGGATCGAGCGCTACTCGAATATCCCCGGCGAGCCGAGTGCAGAGACCGCCGACAGCGCCGTCGCGGTGGCCCGGCACTTATCCCCGGTCCTGGTGGTTGGCGTCGGCGGCGGCAGCGTGATGGACGTCGCAAAGCTCAGTGCTGCGCTTGTCCGCAACGCCGGAAGCGTGTTCGACTATACGCATTTCGTCGGGCAGCGGTTTGCGAACCCCGGCGTTCCGACAATCCTCGTGCCCACCACCGCGGGGACCGGAGCAGAGGCCAGCCAGAACGCGGTGGTCACGAAAGGGCCCCTCAAAGCATTTGCCAACAATCACCCGCAGCTCCTCGCGGCAGGGGTGATCTTGGACCCCACGCTCACCCACTCGCTACCCCCCAAGGTCACCGCCGACACCGGCCTAGACGCGCTGAGCCATTGCATCGAAGGCATGCTGTCCACGAACGCGACAGGGTTGACGGATCTTATGGCAACGCAAGGCATTGAGCTGATCTTCCGTGCGCTGCCCCGCGCCTATGCCGACGGAAACGACGCAGCGGCCCGCGCCGATATGTTGCTTGCCGCGTACATGGGGGGCCTGACGCTCAACGCCGGCATGGTCGTTGGCCACTCGATCGCCTATACGATAGCGAACCGGCTTCACACCCCACATGGGTTCTCTTGCGCGCTGGCGCTTCCGTACACCATGGCATATAACCGTCAGGCCGCAGGCGAGCGTCTACGGCTGGTCGCAACGGCCGCTGGCGTGGGAGAGAAGCACGTGGTTGCCTCGGTGGGGGGGCTCTGCCAGGACGTCGGCATTCCGGAATCGCTTCGCGCGCTTGGGCTGGAGCGTGAGCGCCTGCCGGAACTCGTTGAGGAATGCCTCAAGCAGTACCCGCGGCCCAACAACCCGCGTCCACTTGACCCGGAAAGCCTTGTGTCGCTGTATACCGCGATGTGGGAAGGGCGCCCGGCTCACCTCTGGCAGTCCTGATCCTGAAGGATTGCCGGGACGTCCATCGAAACGTTTCGGTGAAACGTTCCGCTCGGGGGCCCTCGGCGATGGCCACCATGCAGGATGTTGCGCGGCGGGCACATGTTTCCGTGTCGACAGTTTCTGCCGTCGTCAGCAACCACCCTGGAATCTCCGGGGAGTTGCGCCGGGCTGGTGCCGGGGTTATCCAGAATCTTGGGTGCCGGCGGAACGGGCTCGCCCGCACTCCGAGAACTTGTCGTACCCAGACCGTCGGCCTGTTCGTGTCGGATATCAGCAATCCATTCTTTCCCGATGTCGCCTGGGGCGTCGAAGACGAAGCGAACCACCGCGGGTTTTGCGTTATCCTCTGCAACTGTTTAGCGCAGTATGATCCAAAGGAGGTATTCCTATGCGGATGATGAGGGGTAGGATCGTGGGCGCTGTGCTGTTTGCGTTGATGATATCTGTCGGGGTGGCGTCTGCTCAATACAATTATACACCGAGTCCGCAGCCGACGCAGCCACCCAGCCAATCCTCCACCCTCAACGTAGCCACCGTCATGATTGAGGGGAAGTCGCAGCCGATTCTTGTGGACACAAAAGGCATGAGCCTCTACTACCTGAGCTCAGATACCGCGACATCGAGTGCATGTACGGGAGGCTGTGCCGGCGCGTGGCCGCCATTGTTGGCCGTCGTGGCTCCAAAAGCCCCAGCCTCGGCGACGGGGAAGATTGCCATCGCCAAGACCGCCAACGGGTCCCAGGTAAGTTACAATGGGCACTTCCTCTATAGGTTTGGGGTTGATTCAAAGCCCGGCGAAGTTCAAGGGGAGGGCCGGCATGGACCACAGAACGGCGTGTGGCATGTCGCGACCCCCGATCTGAAGCCGACCACATAGGCCTACTACGGAAGGAGAAGACCGAGTTACGGTCACCACGGTCCGGGACCTTAGGCTCCTGAGTTAGGTCCCAAGAGCCTGGGGGGGGACTCATGCCCCCAAGCCAGTTTACGTACACGACTTCTCCGCGTCGTTGACTCGATATCCCCGCCATCCCGCCAGGGGCGACGAGGGGAGACAGTGGGCCGCTCCAGTATCCGCTCCAACGCTGTGCGATGAATTCGAACCCTCCCCGCCGATTGCCGAATTCGCCATGAGCCCCGCCTCTTGGATCTGACCCGGAACCTGAGACCGCATACCTGACCGCTATGTTGACTGGTGGCTGCTTGTTGCGAGACGGGGGGCCGAGAAGAAGGGGACCCCAGATCCGGATGCAGAGGACCGGCAGGGGTGGGGAAGATGGTGCCCTGACGATGAACTCTTCCGGCAGCGATGGACCCCAGCGAACGGGTGCTCTTGGGTAGGACACGGCTGACGGTGACGCGGCTGGGCCTTGGCACCGCGCCACTCGGCGGCTTGTTCGAGGCGGTGGCGGACCGTCGGGCCCACGCCACCGTCGAGCGCGCCTATGAGACGGGACTGCGGTTCTTCGATACAGCGCCGCTCTACGGATACGGCCTCGCCGAGCAACGGATCGGACACGTCCTCCGCGGCAAGCCCCGCGGTGAGTACGTGCTCTCGACGAAGGTCGGGCGTCTGCTGCGCGCCGGCGCGCCGCCCGATCTCACCCAGTTCGATCGCGGCAAGCCGTTCTACCAAGGTACGCCCGACGTGAGCCCGATATTTGACTTCAGTTACGACGGCGTCATGCGATCAATCGAGGAGAGCCTGACGCGACTGGAGCTTGACCGGGTGGATATCCTCCACATCCACGATCCTGACGCCCACTACCCCGAGGCGTGCGGGGGTGCGTACCGTGCGCTGGACCACCTCCGCCGGGAGGGGACGATCGCCGCCGTTGGCGCGGGCATGAACCAGGCGGAGCTGCTGGAGCGGTTTGTGCGAGAGGTCGATCTGGACTGCGTCCTGGTGGCCGGGCGCTACACGCTGCTCGATCAGGCCGCGCTGGGGGGGTTGCTGCCCGCGTGTAGAGCCCGGCAGGTCGCTGTGATCGTCGGAGGTGTGTACAATAGCGGGATCCTGGCGGACCCGCGGATGGGCGCCACATTTGACTACGTGCCGGCGCCGCCCGGGTTGGTGGCAAAGGCGCAGCACATCCACGCGATCTGCCAGCGGCATGGCGTTCCGTTGAAGGCCGCGGCCCTCCAGTTTCCCTTTGGGCACCCGGCGGTTTCTGCCGTCCTGATCGGGTGCCGCTCGTCCGCGGAGGTGGACGAGAACATCCAGTGCTTGCGGTACCCGATCCCCGCGGCGCTCTGGGAGAACCTTCGGCGGGAGCGGCTTCTTCCCGCGGATGCTCCCCTACCGGGAGAGGGGGGAGACGGTGCGTAGGGAACCGGTGGTTGATGCGCACCAGCACTTCTGGGATCCGGCGGTCGTAACCTACCCGTGGCTGACCGCCGAATACGCGGCCGTTCGGCGCCGGTTTGGGCCCGAGGACCTGGCCCCGCAGTTGGCACAGCACGGCGTCGATCGCACCGTGCTGGTTCAAACGTTGTCGAGCCTAGCGGAAACACGCGAGCTCCTGCGCGTGGCGGCTCGGGCCGGGTTCGTCGCCGGTGTGGTCGGGTGGGTTGACCTCGCCGACCCCGGCGTGGAGAGCGTTCTCCGCGAGGTGCGGGCGGCGCCCGAAGGCCGGTGGCTTGTGGGGATCAGGCATCAGGCCCACGACGAGCCGGATCCGGGGTGGCTCGTGCGCGAGGACGTACGGCGAGGACTCCGAGCGCTCGGGGATGCGGGACTGGCGTTTGACTTCCTCGTCCGCACCCGTGAGCTTCCGGCGGCGTGGCGTGTGGCGCACGAACTTCCCGAGATGCGGTTCGTCATTGACCACATCGCCAAGCCCCCGATCCGCACCGGGGACCACCACTCCTGGGCGGAGGCGATGGCGCCGTTCAGCGATCTGCGGAACGTCTCCTGCAAGCTCTCCGGGATGATCACCGAGGCCGACTGGCACGCGTGGCGACCGGACGATTTGATACCCTACGTGCGCCGGGTGGTGGGCTGGTTCGGAGAAGACCGGTTGATGTTCGGCTCCGACTGGCCGGTCTGTCTGGTGGCCGGGTCGTATGGCCAGGTGCTCGATACCGCTGCCGCAACGCTAGCGGATCTCTCTGCGAAGGCGCGTAGTAAGATCTTCGGCCGGAACGCGATGGAGTTCTACCGGCTGCGTTGTTGAGTGGTTCGAGGACTCCGGCGCCGTGCTACCGAAAGCACGGGGAAGGGAAACCGAGGGCGGCGGTGATACGGCTGATTCCAAAATGGCGGATCCGGGCATGACGGTCGGTGACACGCATCCCGCGGCCGTGGGCCCGATCCTCGCTCCGTCCGGGCGTGGGTGGGGTGCCCGGATGCTGGGATCCTACGAGGTCGCGATCTACGCCGCCTTGGCGCTCGTGATCGTCGCCGTTTCCCTTATCGCGCCCCGGTTCCTCTCGTCCGATAACCTGTTTGAGGTGGCGCGCAACTTCTCGTTCATCGCCGCGGTCGGCGTGGGCGAAGCGATCGTCATTCTGGCGGGCGGTGGCGGCATCGACCTTTCCGTGGGATCTCTGATGGGCCTCGGCGGCGTGGTCGCCACCAAACTCCTCGGCCTCGGCGCAGGGCTCCTCCCCGCGGTCGCCATCGGGGTCGGTGCCGGGTGGGCCTGCGGTACCGCGAACGGCCTGCTGGTGACGAGGGCGCGAATGACCCCGCTCATTCCCACGCTCGGCATGCTGTCGATTGCCCACGGCCTCTCGCTCGTCATCACCCAGGGATATCCCCTTTCGGCGCTCGGTCGAGACGGCGCGACGTTTGTCGGCCTGGGCGCCGGGTATCTCGGCCCGGTGCCCTACCCGGTCGTCTTCATGATTCTGGTGGTGTTCGTCGGGTGGATCGTTCTGACCCACACCCCGTTTGGTTACAATGTATATGCGGCCGGCGGCAACGACGAGGCCAGCCGTTTGAGCGGAATCAACGTGGAGCGCGTCCGCCTCGTCGCCTACATGACCAGTGGCTCGCTGGCCGCTCTGACCGGTATCCTGCTCGCGGCGCGGCTCTCCGTCGGCGACGCGACCACCGGGCAGGGCGAGGAACTCAACGTCATCGCGGCGGCGGTGATCGGCGGCATTAGTCTGCTGGGCGGCCAGGGCTCCGTCCTCGGCCTGTTCGCGGGCGCCGCCCTCATCGGCGTGCTCCTAAACGCGATGGTTCTGATGGGCGTCCCCGCCTTTTGGCAGGAGGTGGTGATCGGCAGCACGATCATCGTGGCGGTGTTGCTGGACCGCGTGCGGCTGCGCTTCGCCCGCGACTGACCAGGCGGCCCTTCGGCCGGGGGCGCCGGCGCCGCGGTGCGAATCGCGGGCGCAGCCCGGAAGGAACCGACAAAGGGGGTGAGGTATGGTGATGCGCGTGTGGCGTACCATTTCGGTATTGGTCCTAGCGGCGGGGCTCGTGGTCATCCCACCGGGAGCTCCGTCCGCGCACGGGGCTAAAGCGCTGATCTTCGCGATCGTGCCCAAGGCGATCAACAACCCGTTCTACAACGACGTGCGGCGCGGGTGTGAGGCCGAAGCGAAGAAGCTGGGGGTAACGTGTGATTTTACGGGGCCGACCGTGACGGAGATCCAGCCGCAGATCCAAGTGCTGGAAGGGTTGATCCAGCGTCACGTTGATGGGATGGCGGTTGCGCCTGTCGACGGCAAGGCCGCCGTGCCGGTGATCAAGCAGGCAATCGCCGCGGGTATCGCGGTCGTCACGTTCGATTCCGATGCGGCGTCGGGCTCGGGCCGGCTCGCGTTCATCGGGACCGACAACTACGCCGGCGGCGTCGCCCTCGGCAAGCAGTTTGCCATGGCGTTGCCAAGCGGCGGCAAGTACGCGATCATCACGGGCGGGCTGGGGGCCGAAAACCTCAACGAGCGGATCAAAGGGGTCCATGACGGCCTGAAACAAGCGGGGGTGGCGGACAAGTTCACCGAGGTATCCGGCTCGCCGTTCCCGTGCAACGACGATGTCAACCGGGCCGTCCAGCTCATCGAACAGGCCCTCGCCGCGCATCCCGATCTCAGCGGGGTTGTCGCCGTGGGCGGGTGGCCGCTGTTCGCGCCGGAGGCGTACAAGCAGGCGCTGAAGCCCAAGGCCGCCGCAATGAAAGCCGGCAAGTTTGCGGTGGTGTCGTTTGATACCCTCCGGGCCGAACTCGAGATCCTCAAGGCTGGGTACGTGAGCGCCTTAGTCGGCCAGCGGCCGTATCAGATGGGCGTTGACAGCATCGATGCGCTCTACGCGTACGTGACCAAAAAGACCAAACCCGCGGACCCGTCCCACACGGGCCTCGATGTCGTGACGAAAGCAAACGTCGACAGCTTCTTGAAGTAACCTTCGGTCGGTCGGAACGCAGGGCTGGGGTGGCGGGGTGCGCCGCCCCCGGCCCACGGGAGGACGCCACAGGATGAGTCCGCCCCTCGTCGAGATGCAGGGTATCGAGAAGCACTTCGGCGCGGTTCACGCGCTCCGGGGAGTGGATTTCACATTGGCGCCCGGGGAAGTTCACGGCCTCGTCGGCGACAACTCCGCCGGAAAATCCACCCTCATGAAGATTCTATCCGGCGCGGTGCAACCCGAGGCCGGACGAATTGTATTCCGCGGGGCCGCGGTTCGGTTCACCACTCCCGCCGACGCGCGCCGGCGCGGCATCGAGATGGTGTACCAGGACTTCGCCCTCTGCAACAACCTCGATATCGCGCAGAACATCTTCCTTGGTCGCTGGCCGAAGCGAGCGCACGTGTTTGTGGACCGCCGGGCCATGCAGCGGGCGGCGGAGGCGATGCTGCGGCGTCTCCGCATCGATGCGCCGTCCGTGGCGGTCCAGGTCCGGCACCTCTCAGGCGGGCGCCGGCAGAGCGTCGCGATCGCGCGGGCGCTATCGGTCGACCCAGCGGTGCTTATCCTCGACGAGCCCACCGCAAACTTGTCGCCTGGTGCGACGCAGGAGGTGCTCCGTCTCGTCGCGGACCTGAAGCACCACGGGGTCGGCGTGATTCTCATCAGCCACAGGCTTCAGGAAGTGTTCGCGATTGGAGACCGCGTCACCGTGCTGAAGCAAGGACGGCACGTCGCGACCCGCCTTGTTGGGGAGGTCACCGAGGACGAGATCCTGGAGCTTATCGTGACCGGAGGGCGGACGAGCGGAGCCGGCCCTATGGCCGTGGGGTCAGGGCTCCCCCCCGACCCGGCCCTTCCGGGAGGAGCGACCGGGTCAGGCCGCAGCGGTGAATCGCAACTTTGACGCCCCGCCTCGAGCACGTTACAGGCGCAGCAATCGCGCGGCGTTCTCCCCCAGCACCTGGCGTTCCTCCGCAGGCCGCAGCTCCGCCTGCTTGATCGCCAGAATCTGCGTGGACGGGAGCACGGCGGGTCCGTTCGATTCGAATAGAATTTGATGGGCTCCGATCTCACGCACGGTGTCCCGAATGTAAACGGCTCCATGACCGCGGTCGCCATCAGATAGAGGTTCGACGCGCGCTTCGCCGCGACGATGGTGGAGCCGACGTAGGGAACTCTTGAGTGCGCAAACGCGCCAGATGCAGTAGATGGCAGAGTGCGGGAGGTCGAAATGCACATCGTCAGAGTGCAAGCGGCGCGGGCGCATCCGCCGGGGAGCCCCGAGAACTTCAGCGGTACCGCACGCTTCCAAGATCTGCACGCAACGAAGGACGCTAGGGGCATCGATATGGTCGCGGTATTCTTCGCGCCGGGGGCGCGGACCCGGCCGCATGTTCACAAAACCTACCAGGCCCTCCATATCGTGGAGGGCGAAGGGATCGTTGCGACGGAACAGGAGCGGCGGCTCATCAGGCCGGGGGACATCGTGGTCATCCCTGCGGGCCAGTGGCACTGGCACGGGGCGACGCCGACCTCCGCGATGTGCCACATTTCCACACGGCCCGTGGGCCCGACGGACTGGTCGGTTCCGTTGCGAGACTGGGATACATACGCGGAGGGAGCCCGCGGCTCAGGTGCATAGGGAGACTCCCTGGAGGGTGCGACGTGAGGTGAGGCTTTACGGGTGCCACTCGGCCCCTGACCCGACTGGGTATAGAACGACGCGGCGCCAGAGAGAGGGGAGTGTGTAGAGCTTAGACTCCACGCATTGCGTCCGCTTTTCCCCAACGGGCCGGCTGGGATGAGTCCTAGAGCGCCTTTTTGGATCCCGCGGCCATTTCGGGGAGATTCTCAGTTAGATGTTCGGCTCTCCGAGTATCCCATCTGCTTTGTCTTGCTGGTCGCCAAAGGAACATCGGCACCGCTTCCCAGCCCCGATACCGTCTTTGCCTCCTCCGGCCCACTCTGTCACGGTGAGAGGGTGACCCCTCGGAAGCGCATCATGCCGTCGGGAACCTGCACAAACCCGTGCACGCGGGTGGAAATGAGCTTGTATTCTTTAGGGAAGTACAGCCACACGTAGGGCACGTCATCGACGAGCAGCTTTGTCACCTCACCGTACGCCCGGCGCCGCTGACTCATGGCCCCTAGGTACCGTGCGGCGTCGAGGAGTGTTTGGACGCGTTGGTTGTTGTACCCCGTGTAGTTGAAGGACCCGATGCCAGACTGGGTTGTAAACGGGTAGATATCGAAGTCGGGATCGGGACGGCCGCTCCACTCGATGAGCGCCGCTTCCTCCTTCAAGTGGCTGATCGCATCGATAATCGTGCCCTGATCAACGATCTGGATCTTCATCTGGATCCCCGCGTCCGCGGCCATTGCTTGGATCGCTTGTGCGACCGCTAGGCGTTGTTGTCCCGGCTGGGTAAGGAACGTGAAGGTGAATCCCTCGGGATGTCCCCCGGCCTGAAGTTTCTCTTTAGCCAGCGCGACGGTCCGTGGGGGCAGCTTCCAGGCCGCATCGTACGCCGGCGTCCCGTTCGGGAAGAAGAAATACGCCGGGTACGCGGCGCCCTGAAGCACGACATTGGCGATCGCATCACGATCCACCGTGGCGGCGAAAGCCTGACGGAGCAGCTTGTTGTCAAAGGGCGGTTTGGTGACGTTCAACGCGATGGCGGTCCAGGCGATGGCACCGTGCTGCAGCAGGCGGAAACCAGCCCCGGGCCGAGCGGCGTCTGCGGCCAGTTCCTTGACCTGAGGGAGGGGGAAACGGTGCCGACGATGTCCACGTCCCCAGATTTAAGATTCGCGATGCGGGCGTTGTCGTCGGTGATCATCCGGTAGACGATCCCGTCGAGCTGCGGGAGCCCTTTCTCCCAGTAGTCTGGGTTGCGGCGAAGCGTGATGTGATCCTGGGGGATCTTCTCCGCGAACACGAAAGGGCCGGTCCCTACCGGGTGCAGCGTAAAGTTCAGGCCGTCCTTTTGCGTGGCGGTCGGAGAGAGCATCATCCCGGCCCGATCCGTGAGGACATAGAGCAGCGGGCTGTAGGGCCGCTCCAGTGTGATCTGGACGGTCGCGGCGTCGACCGGGACGACATTTGCCACCGGTGCGATCTCACTCCGTCGTGCGGAGGGGAACTTTGGATCCCGCATTCTATCGAAGTTGGCCTTCACCGCCTCCGCGTTGAATGGAATCCCGTCATGGAACTTTACCCCCTGACGGAGTTTGAACGTCACGGTTTTCCCATCTGGGCTAATCGTCCATGACGCCGCCAGCATCGGCACGATGGCCAAATTCTCGTCGATATCCACCAACTTGTCGTAGAGGTTCTGAAACACCTGACGGTCCACCGCCGAGCCCGAGAGGTGCGGGTCCATAGTGGGAGGATCAAGGTCGAGCGCTGCCTTTAACAGCCCACCGGCCTTCTGACCTTGCGCGGATGCCGTCGCCATGAGTCCCGCTACCGCGATGGCGGCAAACCCCAGCATGATTGGTTTTTGCACCACCCGACCTCCTCTTTTGTCCCCCGACTCGAGCCCGGCTGTCGCTTCCCTTGCCGATGTCGCTGCGTAGAGATGATGAGCCTTAGGCCACTGTCAGCTGAGGCTCCCAAATATGTACTGAGCCCTCGGACCGTTCCGCCACCCTTGCGACGGCGCAGCGGTTCACAGGCTACCCCCTTGGGAAGCGTCGATCACCAGCACCGGACATATCTTAGTTCCTCGATGCGTGATTCATCCCTTAGTTATGGTTTGATATTGCGGATGGGAGGGGATCGGTGGGGCAGACTGGTGGAAAGGAGCTGGCCGCGCGGAGGTCTGGCGGGCGGCGTGCGGGGTCAACTTCCTCGATGGCGCGCCCGTTTCACGCACTCAGCCCGCCGAACGATGGAGGTCGGATCATGTGGAGACCTTCTTTTGGCACCTGGCACATCGGCCAAAAAAGTCCACGACATGGTCAAGCACGGCGAATTTCTTGTCCGGGACCCTAACGCGGCAATCAGTCAGACTAATCACCGTGCCGCAGTCGAGGCAGATCATGTGATGATGATGCCCGGGAGCGCAGAAGACATATCGTATCGTTCGATTCGCCTGCGGGAAAGACCGACAGAGTCCCGCTTCGGCCAGAGCCGCGATGAGGCGGTAGACCGTGGCTCGGCCTGGATGCAGCCCCGATTGTTCGGCCGCGATACGTAGCTCCTGAGGCGTGTACCAGCGTCGCGAAGAGGCGAAGATTCTGACGAGTCGACGCCGGAGTGGGGTTACGCGGAGTCCCACTTGGCGGAGCCGGGTCCAAACCGAGTCCGGGAGCATCGAGGATGTGACCACGAAATTGCCCACGGGGTTCGACCGATGAGACGATCTATCCTTGTTGTCGGCTCTTGACACCGGTTTCCATCTCGCTCTATAGTTTAAGAGATTCAGTATCGATACCAAGTCTCAACAATAAAATTATGAAGGGACGCGATGAAGCTGTCAAGGTCGGCGCGGGCGGCCGCCGTGAGCGGGATGATGATCGGATTGGGGGCCCTGGGAGTGACGCGTCCGGCTCCGGCGGCGCCTGCGGCTGCACGGATCATCATCGTTGCGGCGGAGAACTTCTATGGGGATATTGCCGGTCAGCTTGGCGGGGATCGCGTGTCTGTGACCAATATCATCAGTGATCCGAACGTGGACCCGCATGAATATGCGGCCAACGCTCGGACCGGCGTCGCCGTTGCCAACGCGCGCGTGATCATCCAAAATGGGATGGGCTATGACGAATTCATGAATCGCCTGGAGGCTGCGTCGCCGGATCTGCGGCGTAAGGTGATTGTCGTTGCGAATCTGGCTGGGCGCAAGACGGGCGAGAACCCGCACCTGTGGTACGACCCCCCGACGATCCCCAAGGTCGCTCAAGCCATTCTCGATACATTTGTGCAGCTCGACCCAGGCTCGGCGGCGTCTTATCGCAACCGGTATCGAACCTTCCGGGCATCCTTGCGGCCGTTGAACCAGGCCATCGCGAGCATCAAGATAGCGTACAACGGCACCTTGGTCGCGTCCACCGAGCCTGTCTTCGGTTACATGGCAGCTGCCCTCGGCCTGCGTGTGGTCACCCCGCTCGTGTTTCAGAAGGCGGTGGAGGAAGGGGAAGACCCCCCCGCCGCAGCGATGGCGCAGATGGAGGATCAGCTGAAGAAACACCAGGTCAAAGTCCTCCTGTACAACACTCAAACGGTCTCCCCCATCACCAACAGGGTGCAAGAGCTGGCGAGACGCGTCGGTGTCCCAATCGTGGGCATCTCAGAGACCGAGCCGCCGAGGGAGTCATACCAGCAGTGGATGCTCTCGCAGTTGGGCGCGGTGCGAGCGGCACTCGGCCGGGGCAAGTAGTGTCCGACACTCCGGCGATCACGCTTGATCAGGCATCCCTGCGGTTCGACCATGGACCGTTGTGGGACGGATTGTCGCTGGCTGTGCCGCAGGGCGAGTTTCTCGCGGTGCTGGGGCCGAATGGCTCGGGGAAGACTTCGCTCCTCCGCGTGCTGCTGGGACTGCAGAGGCTCAACGCCGGCCGGGCGCGGGTCCTTGGACATCTTCCCCACCGGGGGAATCAAGCGATCGGGTACGTGCCGCAGCAGCGGGCCTTCGATCCCGACCTCCCGCTTCGTGGTCGCGATCTGGTGCGGTTTGGCCTAGACGGGAACCGGTGGGGGTTCATGCGAAACGCACGAGGGGCGGAGCGCGACGTCGAGGAGATGCTGGCACTCCTCGACGCGCGGGCGTTCGCCGACTCTCCGGTTGGACGCCTGTCCGGTGGCGAGCAGCAGCGCCTTCGAGTTGCCCAGGCCCTGATCGGTAGACCGCAGCTCCTGCTCTGCGACGAGCCACTCCTCAGCCTGGATCTGAATTATCAACAAACCATCGTGCAATTATTTTCTGAGTGGAATCGCCGGAGGGGCGTTACCGTCATTTTTGTCACACACGATGTCAACCCCCTGTTAACCGCGATCGATCGGGTGTTGTTACTCGCCGGCGGCCCCTGGGCGGTCGGTGGTGTCGACGATGTGTTGACGTCCGAGACACTCACCCACCTCTACCGGCGGCCGGTGGAGGTCGAGCGTATCAAAGGGCGGGTCGTGGTGCTCGGTGCTGAACTTGGCGGGCACGAGCCGCTGCACATGCACGGGGGAACCGTTTGATGACCTCGCTTTGGCATTACGCGTTTGTGCAGCACGCGCTTGCCGCTGGGGTGATGGCCGCCATCCTCGCGGGATGTGTGGGGCCAATCGTCACGATCCGCAACATGGCATTTGCCGTGCACGGCTTAGCCGAAGTGGGCTTTACTGGGGCGGCGGGAGCCGTGATGCTTGGAGCATCGCCCATGATCGGCGTGCTGACGGCCACCTTTGCTGCCGCGGCAGCCATCGGCATCCTGGGAGTGCGCCTGCGCGAACGCGATGTCGCCATCGGGAGCGTCCTGGCCTTCGGCATCGGTCTGGGCGTCCTGTTCTTGAGTCTCACCAAGCGCTACGCAGCAGAAGCATTCAGTATCCTCTTTGGATCGATCCTGGCCGTCAGTCAAGAAGATTTGTTGCGGGTTGCTTTCGTTGGAACGATCGCGTTGGCCGCTTTGGCGGTGATCTACCGGCCCCTGCGGTTCGCCAGCGTCGATCCAGAGGTGGCAGAGGCTCGCGGCGTTCCCGTCCGCCTGCTTTCCTCGGTATTCTTGCTGCTTTTGGCGCTGGCGGTCTCTGAGGCTGTCCAGGTGGTCGGGGTCCTCCTGATCCTCACCCTGCTGGTCGTCCCCTCTGCGGCTGCGCAGCGGCTAACCCCTCAACCCCGTTTGGTGGTCGTCTACAGCGTGGGTGTCGCGCTCGTTTCCACGGTCGGCGGCCTCGCCGGAGCGATCTACACATCACTGCCGGTTGGTTTTTTTGTCTCAGCTTTTAGCTTCGCCGCATACCTGCTCGCGCGCGTGATCGGTCCGCGCCTGATGGGCGGCACAAGGACGGCGGCGCACGCCGAGCATCCGGTCGCGCCGATACCTGGCAAGTAAGTCGTGGGTGGGCGATTCGCGTGCATTGCGCATCGCCTTGAATTTCATGGATCTCCAGAGTCGGGCCACGCAGGGAGAGGAGACAGGTTCGAGGGCAGGGGGGGCCAATTGTCGGCATTCCTCCGAGGGTGATGGGTTCTCGCGGCGCAGGCGCGGTTCGAACGGCAAAGTCCCACTGGCTGAATCACAAAACACAGCCCCCAGATTATTTCCCTTTATCGCCCTGATCCCGCACCTGTCCGGTCGAGCAGGTGTTGTACGCGCCAAGGATTTGTGCCGCGGCGATCACGTTGGGGTTGCCTCTCGCCAGCCACTGCTGGACGGCCGCACTCGCCATTTGCACGAGTGTCGGGAACGTCTGGTTCTGGGTGCACAGCGTGACCCCTTGGGTGATCATGCTCGGGTTTCCATATGCTGCCCTAGCGGCGTCCGCAACCCCGGCGGCGTAGCCAGCTTGAAAGCCTTGATTGTAGGCGTTCCCGCCGAGGAAGTACTGTCGCAACTGGTCCCTGGTAACTACCTGGGCGGACGCCGCCGCGCTTGCTCCGAGGACAATCATGCCGATAAGCATCACTACACGTCGCATCGTTCTCACCTCCCACTCAAGGTCACAGTGCACCGGTCACGCGGAGCCGAAACAGATAGGATCTCCTTGCCGAACGGAGGCCGCGATGTCCACGAATGGGTTGTCCCCCTTTGGGCACTCGCGAGGGGACGCATTATGTGCCGCCGAAGACGCCATCCCCGGTTGCCTACGAGTATTCGGAGAATCCACCTGGGGTTCCGTTTCCGGTCTCCGACCACCTTCCAGTCGAGGCCGCCCCCCTTCCTGGATGCCCATTTCCAGAGGCCAGTAGCTACATGCGCTCCGGCGACCTCGGTTCCTACGTCCGCTCGGGCCCTAGGCTTTCGTTTGCGGAGCGATCCTCGGCTATTCGTCCATTCACGTGCGGTGGAAAGATGAAGATGTCTTCGAGATTCAGGCTTGCCGCGTATTGTGTGCCGCACCGAACGGGGGGGCGTTGGTCGATGAACCGCGAAGTGACGCGCGCGGACTCATCGATGATATCGAGCGGAGGGCTGCGGAAGCATTATACCCGGCGAAGGTGCCCCCCACGATCCCGCAGAACCGCGAAGCGTGGGAGAACTGTTGCCGTTGGGTGATTGATGGTTAATTCGGAGTCCCGTAACGAGCGCACGTCCGGCACTCTCGACCCCCTCGTCCCGGGCGGGGCCGCGCCCGGCGGGACGGACCTGGAATCACGCCTCTGGCTGAACAACGTGCTGCAGGTTGTCTCGACCGCGGCGTGGTATGTTGCCGCGCCGTTCATCCCCCTCTACCTTGCCTCCCAGGGGACATCGGTCGGGGTCATCGGAGGGATCATCGGGCTTTCCGGTGTCGTGCCGCTGCTGATTTCCCTCCACGCCGGCGCGTTGGTGGATGAACGCGGTCCCGCCCTGGTCACCAAAGGCGCGGTGCTTCTGTACGCGGTTGCCGGGGTGACCCTGACCGCCCTGCATGCTGTCTGGCCGGTGGCCGTCGCATACGCGCTCATGGGGATCGCTAACATCGGGTTTGCGGTGGCCTCGCAAGCCGTGGTTGCCGCGGCGAGCACCCCGGCCACGCGAGTCCGGAACTATGGGTACTATTCCCTTTGGAACTCGGCCGGAGCGGTCGTCGGCCCGGTCATCGGGGGTTTCGTCACGGGGCAGTTCGGGTACCAGACGGCGTTCGCGACGGTGTGGCTCCTGATGATCCCCTCATTTGCGATCGCCGGGACGCTCCGGGGTGTGCCGGCTCCCCTTCGGCGCCCTGTCTCGTTCGCGACGGCCCACACGCTTGCCGGCCCGATCCTCCGCGAACGGGAAGTGCGCGCCGTTCTCTTCATCTCGTTCATGGTGGTGTGCGGGCAGACGCTGCAGCAGTCGTTCTATCCACTCTACCTGCACAAGGCGGGTCTATCCCCAACCCTGATCGGGGTCATCATCGCCGCGATCAGCCTGGGCTCGATGGTTGTTCGCTCGTCCCTGACGCGGGGCGTGGAGTGGTTTGGCTACGCATGGCTGCTCCTTGGCGCGACTGCGCTGTTGGCCGTCACGCTGGGCATCACACCACTGGTGCGACAATTCTGGCCGCTGATCTTGGTGTCGGGGCTGATGGGAGCGAGTCTCGGCTTCACCCAGCCACTCACCATGAGCTTGATGGTAGAATCGGTCGGCGCGGAGTCCTGGGGGGTGGCCTTTGGGATGCGTCAGGGGGTGCAGCGCATCGGGGCGATCATGAGCCCGATCGTCTTCGGGCTGGTGACCGCGGCCTCGGGGGTCGAGTCGGCGTTCTTCCTCGGCGGTGCCACGCTTCTGGGCGCTGTGCCTATTATGTCAAGCATCACCCGGCATCTCCGCCGCGCACCGCGCTCGCCCTGATTGCAACACACGGATGAGCGATCGGGGGCGCGTGCCGCCCTGCAGACCCTCAGCCTCTGGGGGTGAGGTTGAAGCTTAGGCGGGTTTGGCCACGATATACACAAGGGCTGAGCCCTCTATGGTGCAGATTTGGGGACGCATGAGCATCATCGCGGTTTGTTCATGGGGAGCGGTGAAGACCTGTAATTCGGCCAGGGTGTGCAGGTCGAGGATCTTGCCCAGCTCAGTTCCCGCTGGGATGATAGTGCCCACAGCACCTTCCCTGAGCGTGGGCACGAAAATCCCGCCCACTTTGGCGCGCATGGCTTCCGTTGCGCTCACATCGATGGCTTTATCGGCCGGCGCGGGGGGAGCGCCAAGGGTGATGACGCCGAGATTAAAGAGGGCACGCTCGAGGCCTTTGGCATTGCGTTCGGCCCAATACATTTCCCTGCTCGAACGCCCGCCCACTTCAACATTCGCGACTTTCATGCCCAGCGAGCGGGCGTAGGTGGTGAGGCCGCCGCGCTTGTTGGGGGCATTGCTGATGAAAGGCGCTCCTAGATCAGTCGCCAACTGCTCGGATCCTTCGAAGCGTTTGACGAAAGCGTTGACGCACCAGGTACCGCCGCCATGAAGGTCGATGACCACATCGCTGTCAGCGATCAACGGGGCAATGGACGCCGCAAGGCGGTCAGTGTGTGAGCCGCCCGCGTTGCCCGGGAACACGCTGTCCAGGTCGATAGGATTGGGGGAGTCGATCCAGGAGTTGCGACGCTCGACCTCGGCCGCGAGCGCATTGGCCGTGAAAATCACACGCAGGCGACCGGTGAGGGTCGCTATGGAGCGCAGGCAGAACATTTTGATTGCCAGGGCAGACCAGGGTCCTTCGTCGCCATGCGTCCCAGCGATGAGGGTCACGCGAGTGCCCGTTGTCCCGGTTTCGCCATATTTCAGCGGGATGTACTGAGCGGCGGCGTGGGCAGTGATTCGAACTTCGTGCCATTCCAAAGATTCATAAATCGTCCTCAAGTGAGAACCCCCCCGAAGGTGAGTGAACTATGTTCGTCTTGATGGAAGCGCACACGGCGTGCAAGCCCGTCAGGTGAGTTGCCGCTCGGCAAGGCGGATTGACATGCGCGAGAAGCCTGGGCGCCGGAACGTCGGGCTGTGCTATTCCACACGATTCCTGTACCATTCTTGGCGTGCGCGAAAATCGTCCGGATAGAGTGTGACCTTTTCGACCGCGAACTCAAACTCGTCACCTTCTCGGGCGATGGTCTGGACGAGCTTCGCGGCGTCGAAGCGGTAGCCGCTGAACCGGCTGGGCGGCTGCGCGGCGAGCCACACCCATGCCTTGCCGAGTTCGACCGGATCCGCCCATTTCGCTCTGAGTTCCGCCGGGGTTTGATCGTACTCTGCCCAGGTCATGCGGGTCGGTTTGATGCGGGCGCCCGGGCCGATCGTATTGAGTGCGATGTTGTGGGATCGAGCTTCGAGCGAGAGTGCCTTGACGAATCCTTCGGCGCCGTGTTTGATCGTGCAGTAGGCGATCTCCTCTTCGTAGCCGCGTATGCTGGAGCCGCTGGCGATGCCCATGATGTGACCTCCGCCTTGCGCTTTCATCTGATTCCAAACCGCGTACGTACAATTGAATAGTCCGCCCATGCCGACATTGATCTGGCGCGTCCATTCTCCCGGCGTGGTCGCGTCAAAGGTGATCAGCGGCATGTAAATCGCGTTATGCACCACCACATCGAGGCGCCCCCAGTGGTCGAGGATCTTTTTCACGACGCTTTGGCACTCGGCGAGGTCGGCAACGTCGGAGCGGAAAGTTTGAAAGTCCGTGCCGTCGGCGGCAAGGGTTTGGGCGCAGCGCGCCAGGTCATCGTCACTGATGTCTGTCACCCCGACCCTCGCGCCCGCAATGCCGAACGCTCGGGCGATACCCCACCCCAACCCGCGCGCCGCACCGGTGATGAGGGCGACTCCGTTCTTGAGAAGCGTCATCGTCCGATCCCTTCGTGTTTCGCGTTTTCGCTCGTCGTCCATTGGGTGGACGATGCTGCGCCCTTCATCCGGTTGTTGTTCCGGGTGCCATCAACTTCTTGCCCAGGAGGCGACAGACTCGCGCCACCGACGCGGGGCGTCGATGGGGCGGGACCGACCGGTACTTCAAGCGAGGGTGCGCGGTGAGGGGGCGAACCCGAATTCCCGTTCAAGTGTGTCGCGCAGCTCGCGACCCACGGTGTCCGCCAGGCGCAGGAACGGCGGCCGCACGTTCCGCCATCTGCCGTCTCCCGACCACGCGGAGAGGAGGTATTTCTGGGCCGGGATCGGCCCGTATTCTTGAATTTTTAGCCTGACCTTCTTCACGGCTTCGTGCTGGTGCTTCGCCTCGGCCTGTTGGCCCCGTTGGTGCAACGAGACGATCTTGGCAATCTGCGCCGCATTGATATTGGCGGTGGCGGTGATGCAGCCTGGAGCACCGAGCGCGAGTGCCTCCAGCAGCGGCAGCTCCGAGCCCGGATACACGATCAGCCCCGGCACCTCGGTTAACAGTCTTCGCGTATTCTCCCAGTCACCTGAACTGTCTTTGATCCCCACGATCTGGGCCGGGAATCTCGACCGGAGGCGCTGGATGAGTTCGATGGACAAGCCTACCTGCGAAACCGGTGGAATATGATACAGATAGATCCGGAGATCGTTTGAAGCGACGCTTTCGATGAGACGGCTAAAATACGCGAACAGGCCTTCGTCGTGGACATTCTTGAAGTAGAAGGGCGGCAGCACCATCACGCCGGCGCAGCCGCGATCCAGGGCGTGCCGAGTCAGCTTGGTCGTATCGGGCAAGTTCGTCAGGCCTGTACCGGGAATCAGTTTCTTGGGATCAATGCCGGACTCGATCAAGCCCTCCAGCGCTGCCATCCGTTCCTCAATCCCGAGCGATAGCGCCTCGCCCGTTGTGCCGAAAGGAGCGAGCCCCGCACAGCCGGTTTCGAGGAGGTGCCGCGAATGACCGGCGAACAGGCTCTGCGCGATGGTCAGATCATCGTGAAACGGTGTGAGGATCGGCGCGATCACGCCAGAGATTGGCTCAAGCCGGCGTTTCATCCATTGATTCCCCCTTGTGCGCTACCCGTCTCGGTGATCCTCCCACCCATTATTCGACCATCTTCAAGGTTCGAGCTCGGGGCCCCTTCACCTCGATGTCCGGCCCCCACTCGTGGGGGCACCCCGGCCGCCTGCCACGGGTTTCTTTTGATGGAAGAGAAGTCGTGAATCTCCGTCGAAACGGTCACGGTCGGCTCACGGCGGGCGCCGCGCTCGAGGCGGTTAGGATCAATGGGCTGCCCCGCCTCGAACCGAGCGTTCGTTGGAAAGGAGGCAGGCGATGGAGGTCTTCGAGGCCGTACGGACCGTACTGGCTGTGCGCGGTTACCAAGAGGGACCTGTGCCGCGGGACGTTACGCGGCGGATCGTGGAGGCCGGCCGGTTGACGGGGAGCAGCATGAACGGCCAGCCCTGGCAGTTTATTGTCGTTGAGAACCGCGAGACGCTACGGCAGCTGGGTGCGCTGGCACGAACGGGATCGTACGTGGCGCAAGCACCCCTGGCAGTTGTTGTGGCGATTGAGAAGACGCGATTCGCCATATCCGATGCGAGCCGGGCGATCCAATCGATGATCTTGACAGCGTGGGCGAGCGGAGTCGGCTCGAACTGGGTGGGTTTCCTCGGGATGAGCGAGGTGAAGGCACTCCTGGGCATCCCGGAGGACTTGGACGTACTGGCTATTCTGCCGTTTGGCTATCCGGCGCGGGCCCGCAGCGGGGGGAAGAAGCAGCGCAAGTCGCTTTCTACGGTAGCCCACCGCGAGCGATTCGGCCAGCCCTTGCCATGACGCCGGTGTTCCGCGCAAGCCCTATGATGGCATCGCTCATTATGCCGAGCCCGGGACTGCTAGATCTATCCGACGCTTGCGGTGAAGATGGCGGGGGCCGTACATATCGTTCTTCCCTTGACCAACTCACCCGGGCGATTGGAGGCCGCGGCCCGACCGCCCGGATCGTGCGCTACGCCTCTGGTCTGCGCGCTGGCCGCCGAAACATGCCCCGGTGCGACTGCGGTCGTCCGGCTGCGAGCCGCCCCGGGTCTCGCCCGTTGGCGGTCTCGCGGACGCGCCGATTGTGCCCTAACGTCTGAAGCCAGGCCGTTCTGGGCACCTCTTCGGTGAGGGCGGGTTTCTTTGCCTTGCTTCGTATTTCTTGCGTTCGTACCCTACCCAGTCGGAGGTTCGACAATAACGTCAAAGGTGCGAAAGCGGTCTGGTGGCGGGATTGTACAGGGTCCTGATAAATCCCTCGCGTTCTTAGCTCGGCTGGCGTCCGAGTTTACGACGGTACTCAACCTCTCCGATCTACTACAAAATACGATGCGCATTCTCCAGGAAGAGGTCGAATTCGACTCGTGCATCGTCTCCCTAATCGAAGGATCATCTCCCAGCGACGCGCTGTGTGTCCGGGGGGCATCGGGACTGAGGGCAGGGCTCCTCGGGGTGACTCTGCCTCGGGGCAAGGGTCTGCTCTGGGAAATCGTCAAGACAGGGGCGCCGTTGCTCGTCAACGACATGCACCGGGAGAGCCGCTTGTCGGTACGGGAAGAGCATATCCGGTCGGGCATCTACGCTCCCTTGGTCACGGGCGGTCGAGTGATTGGGGTATTGAGCGCCTATCGCGATAAAATCGGGGCGTTCTTACAGGCGGATCTTGATCTGCTCACCGTCGTCGCGCGGTACCTGGCGGGCGCGGTAGACGTGGCCCTTCTCCATGAGCGCCTCAAGGAGCTCGCGGCCACCGATGCCCTGACAGGATTGGCCAATCGTCGGCACTGCCTTGATACCTTGGATGCGGAGATTGCCAGAAGCCGCCGCATGGACCGCCCAATGACTCTGGTGTTGTTGGATCTCAATAACTTCAAGGTCGTCAACGACGCCTACGGTCACGTGATCGGTGATGCGGTTCTCGTCGACGTTGCGAGCACATTGGCCAGGAAGATACGGGCGTCTGATCTCTTGGCTCGATTTGGTGGGGACGAATTCGTGCTGATGCTCCCCGAAACGAACGACGTCGACGCTCGTGAGATCCTGGACCGCCTCCAGCCGGTCGCGATCGGGGTGCTGGGTGACGGCCGCCGCCACAACATCACCTTCAGTTGGGGGACCGCTTCGTTTCCCCAAGATGGCGGCAACCCGGAAGAGTTGCTGAAGGTGGCGGATGATCGGATGTTTGCCATGAAACAAGTGGGCGCGTAGCCTTTCCTGATCCTCGGGAGACCCCCATTCCCGTGGGAGGCGGATCCACACTCCCCGCGAGCAGCACGTCGTCCACCGAGGTCGGCCGCTCCGCCTACGATAGGACGAAGGCTTCGTTGACCCCCGACTGCTGACTTCCGCCATTCACCGGTGCACCGGCGGGGATGTAAATCGCCTCGGCGACCACGCCCGCCCCGGTGCCGTGGCGGGGTGTGGGCATTGGGGCCATCGTCGTCCACGTGTCGGTCGTCGGATCGTGCGCCTCATTTTCGGCGAAAACCCCACCCGCCCGCTCTCCCCCAAACACGAACATGCGTCCAGCCAGCACTCCGACGGCCATGCCGCTGCGGGGAGCGGGCAACGGCGCGCGAGGGCGCCAACTGCCCGAGGCGGGGTCGTAAACGTCGCGGAGATTGGTGTTGTAGGAAAAAGTGTTGAAGCGGCCGCCGACCGCAAAGATCTTGCCTCCCAAAACGGCGACGCCCAAGTGATCTCGCCCCTTGGGCAACGGGGCCAGGGCGGTCCACCGATTCGCGGTCGGATCATACACGTCGTGGTCGGCCACGCTCACCTCATCCCGTCCCCCGATGAGGTGGAGCTTGCCATTCAGCTCGACGGCCGCGGCGGCGCCCCGCTTGGCGCGAAGGGGCGCCACGGCGCGCCATTGGTCGGTGAGCGGGTCATAGACGTTGGCGTCCGGGACGGCGTTCTGATTCTGGGCGGTGAACCCACCAAACGCGTACACTTTCCCACCGACCCCGACGGCAGCGACGTGGTTGAGCCCCCGCGGTATGGGAGAACGCGCTCGCCAGGTATCGACACGCGGGTCGTACTCACGGTTAAATGGTTGATCGACGCGGCCGTTGGCGTAGCCGCCGAGCACGTAGATCCGTCCATTGCATATGGCCACTCCTACCTCGCTCCGGGCGACGGGGAGCGGGGCCTTGGTGACCCATCGGCCACGGGCTGCCTGAGCCACCACCCGTGTCACGGTTCGTTTGTTCCACAGGCTGACCGGTGCGGATGCCGCAATCCCCTCCACGGCCAGCCCGGCGAGGGCGCTTCTCCGGGTCAGCCGCAGTGACGGCAACGATGGGCACTCCCCCCTGGGTTCACTCCCACCCCGCTGGTGGACTTCCATGGAGCCTCCTCGGGGCGACGTGCACGGCTTGCGTCTCTTGCATCGCCCGGTTTATGATTCTAGCGAATGCTCCCTCGAGGGTTCGCCGGCGGTGCACCATCCCTCGTCCGCGGCCGGCCCGGGGTCGTTGGCGCTGCCGGCCTTACGCGACCGGACGTCAATGCGGAATGGGCGGTGCGGAGCAGAGGGCAGAACTCCAGTTGGGGTGACGGGAGGCGGAGGTATGACGGGACCGGCGTCGGAGGGAGCGGTGCTCCGCGGGCCGCGGGTGTGGCTGCGCGCATTCGTGGGTTTCTATCCGCCTCGGGAGCGCACGGCTGCGCAACTCGACCCGGTCTCAAAGTTTTTGTTCTCTGCCCGCAGCGTTATTCTTGTCATTTCCGTCCAAGCTGCGGTGATCGCCGGACTGCTGGCTGCGGCCGATGGTCGGTTCAACGCGGTGTCCTTTGTCCTCGTGCTCGTTGGATTCGTCACCGCGCACGCCATCAGCAATTTGAGCAATGACTATTTCGGCCACCGACGGGGCCATGACACACCCGACTCGCCCAGGATCCGATACACGATCCACCCCATCGCCAGCGGGGTGCTCGACGCACAGAGCCTGCTGGTGGGTTTGGCGATCCTCGCCGCGATTGGGACAGCGATCGCCGCATACTTCTGGATCGTGCGCGGCCTCCCGGCGGTGGGGTACTCCCTGGCCGGGTTGGCTTTACTCTATCTCTACGATGCCGCCCCGCGACCGCTGAAGAGCCTCGGCCTGGGCGAGGTGGCCGCGTTCGTGGTCTGGGGTCCCTTGATGGTGGGAGGCGGATACTACGCGATCACGGGGCGGTCGTCGCTGACGGCGTTCCTCGCCGCGGTGCCGTATGGGCTCGGGGTGATGTCCATTCTCATCGGCAAACATATCGACCAGGCGGAGTTCGACCGGACCCACGGGCAGCGCACACTACCCGTGATCCTCGGCGAGCGCCGGGCACGCGCGCTCACCCGGGCGGTCATCGCGGCGATGTACGTCGCCGTGGTCGCCCTCATCGCGGCGGAACACCTCACGCCGTTCGTTGCGCTCGTCGCCCTCGCGCTGCCCCGGGCCGGCCGCGCCCTTGCGGTGATCGGACGACCCAAACCCCTGACGCCGCCTTCGGGGTACGTCGGCTGGCCCCTTTGGTACCACCGCGTCGCGCTGGTCCACAACCGTCTGTTTGGATGGCTGTACATCGCCGGGCTGGCGATCGGAGCAATCCCGACCGGATTTCGCCCGGGCTAGGCAGCGCTCGGCGGACGTCGCGGCGGCCACCCGCAGCTTCCGCAGGGTCCCGCAGCCCGCACCCTACTGGCGGGCGATCGCCGCCCGTTGGCCCCGCAGGACGTACTTCTGGATCTTGCCGGTGGCCGTTCGGGGCAAGTCGTCGACGAACCGGAACGTCTTCGGAACCTTGAAGTGGGCCAAGCGGTCGCGGGCAAACTGCCGCAGTTCCCCCTCCGTGGACTCTGCGCCCGCCCTGAGGACCACGAAGGCGTGCGGCGCCTCTCCCCATTCCTCATCGGGAAGCCCGACGACCGCGACTTCCTGCACCGCCGGATGTCGAAGCAGCGTTCCCTCGACCTCGACCGAGGAGATGTTCTCTCCACCGCTGATGATGACGTCCTTGATGCGGTCGCGGATCTCGACGTATCCGTCCGGGTGGACCACGGCGGCGTCCCCGGTGCGGAACCAACCATCTCGCATCACGGCGCTCGTGGCCGCGGGATCGTTGAAGTATCCCTGCATCACCACATTGCCCCGAACCCGGATCTCCCCCATCGTCTGCCCATCGGGCGCGACTTCCTGGCCCTCGCTGTCGACGACACACAGCTCCCCCGAGGTGACGAGCTCCACCCCCTGCCGAGCCTTGATCGCCGCACGCTCATCGGGGGAGAGCCGGGCGTGCTCCGGCCTGGGTTCAGAGACGGTGATGAACGGGGACGTTTCCGTCAAGCCGTAGACGTGGGTGATATTCCATCCCAGCTCGCCTTCGATGCGGGCGATCGTGGCGGCGGCTGGCGGTGCCCCGGCCGTGACCACCCGGACGCCGGACGGGGCGGTCCGCCGCAGCTCCTCCGGCGCATTCGCGAGTCGGATCAGGACCGTTGGGGCCGCGCACAGCATGGTGACCCCGTCGTCGGCACAGCGCCGGTACACTTGGTCAGGCTCGACCCGGCGGAGGCAGATATGGGTGCCCCCAACCGCCGTGACGATCCAGACGAATGTCCATCCATTGGCGTGAAACATCGGCAGCGTCCAGAGATAGCGATCGGCCGGGGACATGTGAATGTGCACGAGGGTGCCGACGACGTTCAGGTAGGCGTTGCGGTGGGTGATCATCACGCCTTTCGGGCGTGCGGTCGTGCCGCTCGTATAGTTGATCGTGAGCAGGTCGGTTTCCGCGATCGGCGGGCGGACGAAATCTGCGCGGGACTGCTGGAGGAGGTCCTCGTAGTCCAGCCAGTGCTCGCGTCTGCCCTCCAACGCCACGAAATGGTCGACCGTCGGGAGTGAGGATCGGATGCGGTCCACCGTGTCCAGGTGATCGACGTGGGCGCAGACGACCCGCGCGCCGCTGTGGTTGAGGATGTACGCGAAGTCGTCGGTGCTCAGCCGGTAGTTGATCGGAACGAGGACCGCTCCGATCTGCGGCACCGCGTAGAAGGATTCCAGCTGCGCGTGGGTGTTGGGTGCGATGTACGCGACCCGGTCCCCCTGCCGCACTCCCATCCGTTGCAGCTCCGCCGACCAGCAATCGCAGCGCCGAAAGAACTGCTCGTAGGTGAGGCGCACGTCGCCGTCGATCACCGCCTCACGCTGGGGGTACAGGCGGCGCGCGCGGCGCGCGAACTCCAGCGGAGTCAGAGGTATCTCCATGCTCGGTACCTCCCCCTGCCTCGCGTTCGTTCAGGCTGAGGGCGACGTTCGGTGGTGTCGCCCCCGATTCCTCGATCCCTCCGCGTCCCGTGCACGGCACCCGATCCCCCAGCGGAGGGCAGGAGGCCCCTGTCGGTCGACGGGCCGGGCGTATGACGGGTATCTGCAGGGAAGGCCATGACCGCACGGCCCCGGTCGGCGCAGGCTTCCCCAGCCCGCAGCCGATCCCGCGCGGGATCTCGCGCGGTCCGACGGCAGCGGACCTCCGCCGGTTGGCCCAGAATACGGATGAGGAGAACCGAGAAGAGGTGCGCCCGTGCCGAGGATTCTCCTGGTCGAATGCATGCAGGAAATCTCATCGTTCAACCCCGTCCCCAGCGAATATGAAAACTTTGCCGTCCGCCGCGGCAGCGCCCTGCTCGCGCAGCGGGGGCGGAACACGGCGATGGGCGGTGCGGTCGGTGAGTTCGGCGAGCGCGCCGACGTGCAGGTGGTGCCGGCCTACAGCGCGCGCGCCGGAAGCGCGGGTCTCCTCTCGCGGACGGGGTGGGCGCGGCTGTCGGACGAGATCCTCACCGCGATCGGCGAGCATGCCTCCGCGATCGACGGTGTGTACTTTTCGATGCACGGCGCCATGGGTGCCGATGGGGAGCTCGATCCCGAGGGCTACCTGCTGGCGGGGATGCGGCGCCTCGTCGGGGACAAGATCCCTGTGGTCATCTCACTCGACCTGCACGGCATCCTCACCGAGCGGATGCTCCGTCACATCGACGGCCTGGCCGTCTACCACACCTACCCACATGTCGATTTCGCCGATACCGGCGCCCGTGCGGCTCGCCTGTTGATGGAGATCATCGACCGAAGGCTCACCCCCCTGATCACGCGGGTGGTGATTCCCGCTCTGGTGCGCGGCGACGAGCTCATCACCAAGTCGGGATGCTATGGGGAGGTCATCCGGGAGGCCCAGCGTCTCGAGCGCGAGCGCCGGGCGCTCGCGGCGGGGGTCATGATCGGCAATCCCTTCACCGACGTGCCTGAGCTCTGCAGCCAAGCGGTGGTGGTCGTCGAACGCCATGCCGACCTGGCGAGTGCCGAGGCGGCCCGACTGGCCGAGGGGTTCTGGGCGCAGCGCTTCCGGATGCAGGCGAAACTCATCGCGCTCGACCGGGCGATCGCCCAAGCCCGCCACATCCGCGGGCCGGTGATCTTCACCGATGCCGCCGACGCGACCTCGTCAGGGGCAACCGGCGACAGCAACGCGATCCTTGCCGGGTTGCTGGCGGCGAAGTATGGGGGGCGGGTGCTCTTGCCGATCGTCGATCCCCCGGCGGTCGCCGCCGCGTTCCGGGTCGGGGTGGGGGCCACCCTACGCGTCGCGCTCGGAGGCGCTTTGGACAGGCGCTTCACGCCCGTCGAGCTTACGGTGACCGTGGAGATGCTCTCCGATGGTCACGCCACGCTCGAAACCAGCGGCAGTGCGCTTGAGGCCGGCCCCACCGCCGTGCTCGTGGGCGACAACTTCACCATCGTGGCGATGACCCGGTCCGTCAGCCTCTTCGATCGCGCGATGTTCCTGGCCCATGGCCGCGATCCCAAGGCCTACGACTTGATCGTCGTGAAATCACCTCACTGCGAATACCACATGTACGATCAGTGGGCGGAGGTGGATTTCAACATCGATGCCCCCGGTGCAACCAGCGCCAACCTGCAATCGCTGGGGCATCGGATCTGCCGGCGGCCGATCTTCCCTCTGGACGCCGACGTGCCCTTCACGCCCCGCCCGCAGGTCTTCGCGCGGGGCCGGCGGGAGGGGGGAGCGGTCACCCCCCCGTAGCGAACCGCGCCATGATGAAGATGATCACAAACTGGAGGACCGCCTGGCTTGCCACGATCTTGATGTACCACCCCATCAGGCGCTTGATCCGCTCACCGTCCGGCCGATCATTGCACATTTCGAAGTATACCTGGAGGTTGATGGGCAGGAGGAACCCCAGCCCCTGGACCGTCATCACGGCGACGATGGCCAGCGCGACCCACAGCCACATCATCTGCGGATAGGGGAGGTGGAAGAGACCCAGCCACGAGGCCATGTACCACCCGGCGGTCGTGGTGACGGTAGAGACCGTGGGCATGTAGAAGAGCATCCGGGGCATCAGGCGGGTGATGATGGCCCGGCGTGTCGGGAAGTCCACGCGTCTGAGAATCGGCCCGAGGATGAACCCCATGAAGATGTCCGTCCCGGTCCAGAGGATCGCGGCGAAGACGTGCACGTAGTTGAGAAACCAGAGGGTGCGGCTCTGGATGGCCGCCACCAGCGCGGCGACGGGGATGACGATCCACCAGTTGGCCCGCAGGGAGATGCGGGGAAGCTCATCGGCCGCGCGCGGGGGAAGGATCGCGCTGGCCTGCCCGAGGCTGTTCATGACACCCCCGAAAGCAACGTCCGGAGGCCGTCGCCCGGCGACGGTCTACGACAACGTCTCCAGATCAACGATCCGCGGCTAGGCCTTGCGGGTGGCGTCGAGCACGACGGCCACGGCCATGATCGCGATCCCCAACCAGGTGAGCCGGAGGCCGGGGATCACGGTTGCCAGCAACGTGCCCAGGCCCAAGCCGAACAAGCTGTGCATCTGCACGTGAGGCGTGAAGCAGGACTTCATCTTCTCGCTCATCGGTTTCCCTCCCTCAGATGCCGGTCGATCGCGTTAACCATACCCTTCCAGGGACCCCGCAGTCAATGCGCCACGCGCGCTCCCCGCAGGCCTGACGGGGAGCGTCAGGGTCGCGGCTTGAGCCCGTAGATCTCCCCGAACTTCTCCTGCAGGTACCGGATGTACGGCTCAGGAGTCATGGTGCTGCCCGTGGCTCGGCGGAGAAGGTCTTTCGGGAAGAACTTTCGGCCGTGCGCGTGCACGTGGTCCCGAAGCCAGGCCAGGAGCGGGCGGAACTCGCCCCGTCGGATCTGGTCCGGCAGGTCCGGGTGCACCCTCAGGGCGGCGTCGAACAGCTGCACGGACACGACATTGCCGATCGTATACGAGGGGAAGTAGCCAAACCCCATGCCCGACCAGTGGATATCCTGCATGACGCCGTCCGCGTCGGTGGGAGGGGTGATGCCGAGATACGCCTGCATCTTGGCTTCCCAGGCGTCGGGGAGATCCTGGACGTTGAGCTCGCCCGCTACGAGCGCCTGCTCGAGTTCAAATCGGACCATGATGTGCAGGTTGTAGGTGACCTCGTCCGCCTCGACCCGGATTAGGCTCCGCCGCACCCGATTCACGGCGCGATAAAAGGTGTTCGCATCCACCCCGGCCAGTTGGTTCGAAAACAGCTCCTGCATTTTGGGAAACGCGTATTCCCAGAACGTTCGGCTCCGACCGATGAGATTTTCCCAGAGGCGCGATTGGGATTCGTGGATGCCGTTGCTCGCGCCGTCGGCGAGGAGCGTGCGGTCGAGCGCCGGCGCGGTCCCCTGAGAGTACATCGCGTGCCCCGACTCGTGGAAGATGCCGAAGATCGCGCCCAGCAAGCGGGGCGGATAGCGGGTGGTGATGCGGACGTCGTCTCGGCTGATCCCGGTCGAGAAGGGGTGGGGGGAGGTGTCCAGTCGTCCGCGATCGGTGTCGTAGCCGAAGGCGGTGATGATGGAGAGGGCGAACTTCCGCTGTTCTGCCTGCGGGTACTCCTGATCGAGGATGCCAGGGTTGACCGTATCCCCCCGGTCGGCGATCGCCTCGACGAGCGGAACCGTGACTTCCCGCAGGCGGTTGAAGAGGGTGGCGACGTCGCGCGTAGTAGTCTCCGGTTCATACGTGTCCAGCAGGGCGTCGTAGGGGTGCGCGGCGTAGCCCAGGTACTCCGCCGTGCGCCGGGCGAACTCCACCATGCGCTCCAGGTGAGGGCGGAACAGGCGGAAGTCGTTCGCGGGTCTGGCCTTCCGCCAGATCTCGGTGCTCTCCGATGCCGCGCGCGCTCGGTCCGCGACAAACTCGGCGGGGAGCTTTCGGGCGCGGTCGAGGTCCCGGCGAGCTATCCTCAGCAGCGTCGCTTCGTCCGATCCTGGATCGAGTGTCTCGAGAAGTGGTTCGGCAGCGTCCAGGAGCTCCTGGGTCTTTGCCGCCACGAACCGCTCGTGGGCGATGCGTGACAACGTGGACAGCTGCCGGGCTCGGGTCGGCCCTCCACCCGGCGGCATCTGGGTCTCCTGATCCCAGCTCAGGAGGGCCATCGACGATCGGATGTCGACGATGACCGCGAGGTGCTCTTTCAGAGCCTCGAGGGCTTGCGCCGCGGCGGGATCAACCATGCGAAGGGGTTCCGTCCGGTGGGTTTGCTGGGGCGGGGCCGGTCGAAAGGACCACTTGCTGGGCTCGAACGCGCCCTAGATGGCGAGGTCCGGGGTGGTCGTCGCGATGAGGCTGACCACCATCTCGTGGAGGCGGCGGTACGCCTCTTTGGTGCGCATCGCCGCCAGGCCGTCGCGGCTGGCCCCGTACCCCCCTCGGCAGATCACGGCCCCGTGCGGGTCGTCGGCCTCCTGGCGGAGGCCCTCCATGATCGTCTGAATCGTCTCCCGATATAGCTTGTTCTCCTCGGCGATCTTCTGCAGGCGTCCGGCGAGATCGTCCCGCTCGCCGCCGCTCCACTCGAAGGTGAGGCCGTACTTGTCGCGGTAGCCGACGGTCCACAGATCGAGCGCCCGACGCAGCATCGCCAGACACGCGCAGAACGCCCACTGCCGGAGGCACGCATCGGCTTCCCAGAGCGCGTGTACGATCGCCTCCCTCGCAGTGACTCTCCGGAGGTCCCACTGCCCCATCGTCATTGCATTCCACCTCACGGCCGCCGCGGGGGTCGGTTGGGGGGGGAGGACCTTACCGTTGCCGTAGAGGAGGGTCCGGACGGCGCTGCCTCGCTCCGGCGCCGGCGGTTCGTCCTCGACGGACTCGAAGACCGAACGAAGTTCGCCCCGCGACAGCGCGCGACCCGAGGGTCCGGCGCCGACACGGACGGCGGTCGCCTCGCGGAGGCGCCGGTAATCCTCGGCCGCGATGAGGCCGAGCCGCCAGCATTCCCGGAGCACGCCGCGTAATGCGCCGAGCATGCGGTTTGCCTCCGCCGCGCTGTAGCGCGTCATCAACGCGCCGCGAATCTGGGCGATGTGGGTCTCCCTGAGGAGGTGCCAGGCCAGGGTGTCCGCGGTGCCCTGTCCCAGGGTAAGGAAGGAGGCGATCTTGTCGAAGGAGTCGCGCGCCGCGGCGCGTGCGCGCGGTGTCCGATCGGTCAGGTAGACCTCCACCGGATGACGGTCGGTCGGCGGCCGTTCGACCAAGAGCAGTTCGGCCTCCCCAGGTGTCCGCTCGGTTCCCACGCCCGTTGTCTCTCCGATCGATCTGTGACGACCGAGCCCTCGTGTGTGAAAATGGTCCACAGCGGCCGCCTTTGGTACCCGCTGATTGCCGTGCAATCAGCAGCACCATACGCCGTCTGCCGTGGAGGCCACTTTTTTGAGCTGGATGTTGGACTGATTCGTGAGATCGTGGCGAGAGTCCTAGCACCCGCCGATGGGTTTATTTGGGGCACGGGCGAGCCGCGGGAACAGTCGTTCGGCCGTTCGGCCGAGGATGCCGGCGACCGCAGCCTCGGGAAGGTCGAGGGCGTGCACGGTGCGCAGGGCGGCGGCAATATCACCGATCACGTGGGGATAGTCCGTCCCCATCACGACGTGATCCGGCCCGACCGCCCCCAGGGCGCACTGCAGCGAGGGGACGGAAAAGGAGACAGTGTCGTAGAAGAGGCGCGTGAGATAATGGCTGGGCGGGTGCGGAATCGCCTCGCGCGCCTCCGGGTAGGCCCGGTAGCCGTTGTCGAGTCGCTGCATGAGGTACGGGAGGGTCCCGCCGAGGTGCCCGAGGATCATCGTGAGCTTGGGCAGTCGCTCGAAGACCCCCGCCAGCGCCATTCGCGCGACGCTGGCCGAGGTGTTGAAGACGAAGCCCAGCAGCGGGACGAGCCCGCGGCCGAAGGTGGCATCCGCATCCGCCGGCGGCATGGGGTGGACGAGGATCGGAACCTCGAGAGATTGCGCCCGCTCGAAGAATGGGAGGAACGCCGGATCGTCGAGGTAGCGGCCCCCGACGTTACTGCCGACGACCGCCCCGACCATCCCCAACTCGAGGACCGCTCGGTCAAGTTCTTGAACCGCTGCGTCGGGATCCGAGAGCGGGACGCTCGCCAGGGCGGCAAACTTGGCAGGATAGCGTCGGGTGAGATCGGTCAGCCCGTCGTTGGCCATGCGTGCCAGGTCCCGCCGGTGCTCGGGAGGGCCGAAGTACACGTTCGGGATCGTGACCGAGATGATCTGGAAATCGATCCCGAGCCGCGCCATGTCGCGAAGGCGGTCTTCGGGACTGGTCATCTCCTGGGTCATTGTCACGATGCGGGCACCGTGCAGCGTGAGGATCGTGCGCCCGTCGGCGTCGCGTCCGATCGCGTACGGGTCCGGTCCCCGCTGGAGACGCTCGAGATACCCGGGCGGGAAAAAGTGCGTGTGCACGTCGATGATCATCCGTTCCCCCTGGTGGTGCGGTTTCCACCGACTTCAGCTCGTCGATCGCCCCGACAGGGCCGCTGGGCGTGCCAACGGCAAGCGCGCGGACGGTCACGCCGGACTGGGCTCCGCGCGCCGGGCGAGGACGCGGCGAAGGTTTCCTTCGTCGATCATCCGGCGCTGGTCGGGGGGAATCGCGCACGCGTCAAGCGCGGCGATCGTCTCCCGAATGTACCGGCTCCCCCCTTCAACGTCGAACGGGGTGTCCGTGCCGAACAGGACCCGGTCGGGTGGGAAATAGTCCAGGCCGCAGCGGACCCCGTGCGGGGCACCGAACAGCGCCGTGTCCGCGTAGAACCGTGGAAAGTACCACTGCGGGGGATGCGCGAGCCTGACCGGCAACTGTTCCACACGATCTTCCGGGCTCCGGGAGCCGAACTGGTCGTAGCCGCCGCTGATCCGACCCGAACAAAAGGGCGCCATCGCCCCCATGTGATGCGTGATGATCACGGCATCGGGATGGCGGTCGAACAGCCCCGTGAAGATCAGGCGGGTCATCGCAACCGTCGTCTCGTACGGCCACCCAAAGATCTGCCAGACGTCGTAACGGGAGGTCTTCTCCTCTGCGTAGTCCGGATGGTCCGCTGCGCGCGCCGGGTGAAGAAAGATCGGGAGGCGCCTGCGCAGCGCTTCTTCGATGACGGCGAGGGTGCCGGGTTCGTCTAGCGGGCGGGTGGCCGCGTTGGAGTAAATCTGCACCCCGATGAGCCTCAGGTCGCGGTCGACCCGATCGAGCTCGCGAAGGCTGGCGTCCGGATTGTTGAGCGGGAGCCCGCCGAACGCGCCGGCAAAGCGGTCAGGGTGCGAGGCGACGAGGTCGGCGAGTTCGTCATTGGCCGCCCGCGCGAGGTCCGGGGTGGCGTCGGCCGGGCCCAGCCGGTCGATGGGCGGAATGGCGAGCGACAGCACCTGCTGGTACTCGGGGAATCCGTCCATGATCCGGAACCGTGTATCGAGATTCCACAGACAGGGGATCCCCTTGACGCGCCGGGACATGTAGAATCCCGGGAAGTGTTGGAGCCGGGCAAAGTACCCATCGGGGAGAATGTGGGCGGCAACATCGATCCGCACGAAGGCTGGTCTACGGCGGGGCCCCGGGAAACCCCTGCCGTGCCCTACCGCGGCAGGTAGCGCTTGCGGTACGAATCCTTCCGGTGAATCTTGCCGTCTCGAAACTCGAAGAGATCGCAGCCGCGCGCCTCGATCCGGCGGCCGTCGGGGCGGGTCGCGATCATCGTCCACTCCGAGAGCCCTCGGGCGCCGGAGACCGCGTGCCGGGGGTTCACGAATCGAACGTCCGGGAGGCTCTCGAAGATCTCGACGATCGCCTCGCGCACGGCGCGCTGTCCATCGTAGCGCCGCCCCCACGGCTCGGCCCCCCCCGAGGTCTCGAAGATGCAATCGGGGGTCATCATGCCCATGATCGCGTCGAGATCGTGCCGGTCCCACGCCGCGGCATACGCGACGAGCAGGTCCCGAAAGGCGGTGATTCCGCCGGATGCCATGGGTGTGAGTCCTCCTGCCCGCGGGGTGAGGCGGGCCCCGGCGGGAGAGATTCTCCCCGACGGCAACGACCCCTCGTCGCTTCGGGCAGGGCTGGCCGCGTCCGGGCGCGAAAGGGATGCCGGTATGGTCGCGCCCGCTATCCTCCACCTGTGGACCGGATGGCCCCACGTTCTTCGCGCCCAGCAGTTTGATCCCGCGTCGTTGGACCGCATCTTCCGGGAGGCGCGCCTCGCCGAGGAGATCACCAACAGCGGGGGCAGCAACCTCCTCAAGGGTAAGATCGTCCTGACGCTCTTCTACGAGCCCAGCACCCGCACCCGCCTTTCCTTCGAGTTTGCCACCTATCATCTCGGCGGGCGGGTCTTGTCCTCGGAAGCGGCGCGGGAGTTCTCTTCCGCGGCCAAGGGCGAGTCGATCGAGGACACGATTCGGGTCGTCTCCCGATACCGACCCGCCGCGATCGTGCTGCGCCACTATCAGGAGGGGGCGGCGGAGCGGGCGGCCGCCGCGGCCGCCGATCCACGGAACGGGCGCCCGATCCCGGTCTTCAACGCCGGCGACGGGCCCGGCCAGCACCCGACCCAGGCCCTGCTCGACGCCTACACGATCTGGCGCTCCCGCGGCACGCTGGAGGGGGTGACCGTGGCGGCGGCGGGCGATCTCCTCAACGGCCGCACGGCTCGATCGCTGTGCTACCTTCTGGCAAAGTACCGGGGGGTCTCGTTCCGGTTGATCGCCCCCCGGCCGGTGCAGATGAAGGACGACATCCTGGCGTACCTGCGCCGCCACAAGGTGCCGTTCATCCAGACAGAGGATTTGGGGGAAGGCGTCCGCGAGGCCGATGTCCTCTACGTCACCCGGATTCAGAAGGAGCGGTTCGCGGAAGAAGAGCAGGACGCGTACGAGCGGATCCGGAACACGTTCTGCGTCACCGCGGACATCCTCGCCCACCTTCCCCCCAACGCGATCGTCATGCACCCTCTGCCGCGAGTCGAAGGGCCATACAGCGAGTTGCCGACGTCGGTGGAGGCGGATCCCAGGGTGATCATTTTCGATCAGACCGAGGCCGGCATGTACGTCCGGATGGCTCTGTTGAAGCTCACCTGCGCGGTGGATCGGGTCACCAGCCGGGTCGGCCGCTGACTTCCGCTCCGGCTGGAAACCTTCTTTCCTTCGGGTTCATACCATATAAATGATTGCCTGAAGACGGCCGGGCGGTCGCGGGGCTCCCCCGCCGCGCGAGCGCCCCACGCCTGCGGCCGGCCTCGTTTCCCCCGCCGCGCGGGCCCCGGCCCCTTGCCAGGGCGAGGCGGGTGCCCCGGCGAACTCTCCGGCGTGGCGGCCCCGTTGCTCACCCTGCGAAACCTCAGCAAGGCCTTCGGCGGCGTTGCGGCGGTCGGGGGGGTCAGCACCGCGCTGGCCCCAGGCGAGATCCGCGGGCTGATCGGGCCGAACGGATCCGGCAAGACCACGTTATTGAACCTCATCGGCGGTCAGCTGACTCCGGACGCCGGCGAGATCTTCCTCGATGGCCGGCCGATTCACGGCTTCCCGCCCGATCGCGCGGCCTCGCTGGGGGTGGCGCGAACGTTTCAGCTGCCGCGCGTCTTCCGGCACATGACGGTTCTCGACAATCTGCTCCTGCCCGCCTGCGCCGATCATCGACGCGTCCCGTGGGCCACCGGGGTCGAGGAGGCGTGGCGGTCCCTCCGGTTCGTTGGGCTGGAGCGTTTCGCCCACGCCGACGCGCGGGTCCTGTCCGGGGGGCAGGCGATGCTGCTGCAGCTGGCCCGCGGTCTCATCCAGCAGCCGCTGCGGCTGTGCCTTCTCGATGAACCGTTCGCCGGGGTCCATCCGGCGATCAAAGACCGGATGGTTGAGGCGATCCTGGACATGAATCGGCGCCTGGGCGTCACCTTCCTCGTCGTCAGCCATGAAATGACCACGCTGCGGCGGCTGGCCGGCGGGGTCTCGGTGATGCACAACGGCGAGGTGATCGCCGAGGGAACCCTCGAGGCCGTCGCCCACGATGCTCGGGTCATCGAAGCCTACCTCGGGGGCCGTCAGGCGCTCCCCCCCGACGCGGCGCGCCCGTAAGCCGGAGGCGGTGACATGCTGCGGATCGATCGCGTCGTCGCAGGGTATCATCCGGGCATCGACATCCTGAGCGATTTGACGCTGCGGGCGGCGTCGGGCCGGATCACCGCAGTCATCGGTCCGAATGGGGCGGGCAAATCCACCCTTCTGCGTGTGGTGTTTGGGCTGGTCCGGCCGCGTGCGGGCCGCGTCGTGTTCGGGGATCGCGAGATCCAGCAAACGACCGCCTACGCGCGCAAGCGGTTGGGGATCGGTTATGTGCCTCAGGGTCCCAGCACCTTCCCCCAGATGACGGTTGAGGAGAACCTCCTGGTCGGGGGCTGGACGATCAGGCGGGACCGGCCGCTGCTCCACCAGCGCCTCGCGCACTTGTACGACTTGTTCCCGACGCTGGCCGCCATCCGGGGATCGCGGGCGACGGCGTTGAGCGGGGGGCAGCTGCGGATGCTTTCGATCGCGAAGGAGCTGGTGGCCTCGCCCACGCTGCTGCTGGTCGATGAGCCGACGGCGGGGCTGGCGCCGCGGGTGGCGGACGGGGTCTACGATCTGCTCGTCCGCAGTCGGCACCTCGGGGTGACGGTTGTCTTGGTGGATCAGAACATCTCCGAGGCCGTCGCGGTCGCGGACGACGTCTACCTCATCGTCATGGGGCGGGTTGAGCGGGAGGGGCCGCGGGAAGTCTTCGCCCGGGATCTGCGCGCGATCATCCGAGAGACACTGGTGGGGGGACCGGCACCGGCGTCGTGAGTCGGCGGCCGGGCGGCGCGCTCCTCGGAGCACGCACGTGATGAAGGGGGGAACTGAGATGGGTCAGAGGTTGGTTGTGACCGTGGTGGGGGGGATGCTGATCGCCGCGCTGGCGGCGGGCGGCGCTGTCGGTTCGGCGGCGCCCGCTCCGGTCACGCTCGGAGTGCTCACCCCGCTTTCCCCTCCCGGCGATCCGGCGGCCGGGCAGCTGATCGAGCGGGGGGCCGAACTGGGGATCCAGTACATCAATACCGTGATGGGCGGGTTGTTCGGGGGCAAGGGGGGGTGCGCGCTGCCCGCAACCCAGGTCCGGTTGGCGGTCGAGGACGACAGCGGACTTCCGGAGAAGGCGATCGCCGGCTTCCGGCGCCTGGTTTCGGAAGATCACGCGGTGGCGGTGTGGGGTCAGTTTCACAGTTCGGCGATGCTCGCCGCGGCCCCCCTCGCGGATCAGTTGGGGGTGCCCTTCATCAGCACGCAGGCGTCGGCGGCGGACATCACCGCGAAGCACTTTAAAGCCGTCTTTCGCACCCACCCCATCGACCCCGACCGCGCCGCGGCGTGGCTCGGCTGGATTCAGGCGCAGGGCTGGCACAAGGTCGCGATGCTGGCGGAGAACACGGATTACGGGATCGGCCTGGCGGAGGCGACCAAGTCACTGATCGCGGCAAAGAAGATGAACGTCACCCTCGACGCCGTGATCTTCGACCGAACCTCCTCCGACCTCACCCCGCAGCTCCTGAAGTTCAAGGCGGAGAAGCCCGATGTGCTGCTCAACGTCGGGGTCGGGACGCCGGCCTACCTGATCATCAAGCAGGCCCACGACATCGGGCTGTTCCCGCAGGTGCCGATGCTGGGATCGTACGATTTCCCGGTGCGGCCGGAGTACTGGAAGAACCTCGGCGCAGCGGGGAACTACCTCGCGTTCATCTCCTACTATCACCCTCGGATGGCCCTGTCCCCGCTCGGAAAGTGGGCGGCCATCGAGTACGCGAAGCGGTACAAGGACGTGGCGATCTATTCCAACCTCAACTCGTTCGGCGACGCGGTGATCCTGGCGGAGGCGATGAATCAGGCCTGCAGCAGCGACCCGACGAAGATCATTGCCGCCCTGGAGCGGGGGCGCTTCGATACCTGGATCGGCTCCGGGGCGACCTTTCCTCGGGGGGCGGGGGTTTACTGGCACCAGTGGTCTCCGCCGATGGTGATTTTGCAGTTCACCCAGACCGACGAGACGTACGATCAGGCCCCGATCCTCTATCCTACGGCGATGAAGACCGGCACGTACACCGGCCCGCACTGAGCGCCGGGGCGTGGACGTCACCCTCCTCGTCCAGTACGGGCTCGCCGGGCTCGTCATCGGAGTGATCTATTGCCTGATGGCGGTCGGGATCACCTTCATTTACAGCATCATGAAGATGATCAACTGGGCGATGGGCGAGTTCTTCATGATCGGCGGATACCTGCAGTATCTGCTGATCACGGGGTGGCTGGGATCATCCCGCTGGTACCTTGCCCTCCCGTTGGCCGCGGTCGGGGCCGGCCTCCTGGGCATGCTGGTGCAGCGGGTGCTCCTCCGGCCGATGTTCGTGGGGCAGGTCGAGCGGTTGGACGAGTATGCGACAATCGTCACGATCAGCTTGACCGTGCTGCTGCGAAACCTGGCGGTCGTGGTCTTCGGGCCGTACCAGTTCTCCCCCGCCGACTACGCCCCGCCGGTCATGCTGGGTCCGCTGCCGCTCAACGGGAGTCGGTTCGCCGCGTTCGTTGGGACGATCGTCCTCCTCGGGGTGTTCGCGATGGTGATGCGCTGGACGTGGTTCGGCCGCGCGCTGCGCGCGGCGGCGCAGAACCGCCTGGGCGCCCTGTGCGCCGGGATCAACCTGCCGCGACTCGATATGCTGGCCTTCGGCATCGGCGTGGGGCTGGCGGGGGCCGCGGGCGCTTTGCTGGCGCCGGTGTTCTTGGTGTTTCCACAGAGCGGCGCCCTCAGCACCGTCAAGGGGTTCGAGATCATCGTCATCGGGGGCCTCGGCTCGCTCCCCGGGAGCATCGTCGGGGGGCTGCTCCTCGGACTGGTCGAGAGCCTGGGCTCGGTGTTCGTCTCGCCTTCGTTCCGCGACGTGTACGGGTTCGGGCTCCTGCTGCTCATCCTCGTGCTGCGACCGACCGGGCTCTGGGGCGAGCGGACCCGCGAGGCATAGGCAACGGCGGGCGGGGGAGCGGAGCGGCTGGGGGCCGTCTCCGCGGCGGTGAGGGACCACCTTGAGAGGCGTGGACCCCCGCGGATCGGCGGGGGGATGGGGCTCACGCTCGCCGGGCTCGTGCTCGCGGGGTTCCTCCCGGCGGTCCTCGGCGACTATCCGGTGCACGTGCTCACGGTCGCCTGTTACTATGTCATCCTGGCGTCCACGTGGAACCTGATCGCGGGGTATACGGGGCTGTTCTCGCTCGCCCACCACGTCTTCGCGGCGATCGGCGGGTACGCGTCGGCGCTGCTGGTGGTCCGCGCCGGAGCACCGGTTCCGATAGGGATCGCGGCCGGAGCGATCCTGGCGGGGGCGGTCGGGTACGTCATCGGGGCGTTGACGTTGCGTTTGCGCGCGCTGTATCTCGCGCTGGCGACCTGGGCGTTCGCCGAGTCGATGCGCGTGGTCGTCTCGATGGAATACGGGATCACCCGTGGCGACCTTGGGCTTCCCGTCCCCACGCTGTTCGGGACGGCGTCCCCACGGGTCTACTACGAGGTGTTCCTGCTTCTGGCCGCGGCCACCGTGGCCGGGCTTGCGTTGCTCCTGCGATCGAAGATCGGCTACCGGCTGCGTGCGATTCGGGACGACGAAGGCGCGGCGCGGGCCGCCGGGATCAACACCGTGCGGTGGAAGCGCTTCGTGTTCGCGCTGAGCTCCGGGGTGGCCGGGCTGGCGGGGGCGCTGTACGGTCACTACATCGGCCTGCTGAGCCCCGCCGGGATGCAGTTCGACGAGATGGCCCTGATTATTATCATGGTGATCCTCGGCGGCCAGCGGACGCTCGCCGGCCCCGTGATCGGCGCGATCGTCGTGGAGGGGGCCTCGGAGTCGCTCCGCGCGTACGGTCAGCTCCGGATGGTCCTGTTCGCGCTCGTGGTCCTGGGGTTAATGCGCCTCTATCCTCCGGGATTGGTCGGGCTGGCTCGGGCTGCCTGGGCCCGCCTCGCGCCCCGCTCAGCCCGCGGGGGGGCCGATGCCTGACGCGGGGAGAGGAGAACGCTCGGTCCCCCGCGCGGGGGAGGGGGCTCCTTCCGGCGAATACAGCATCTCGCGCCTGCCCCGGGCGGGCGGCGGCGGGTCCACTCCAGGAGGCGAACCGATGTTTCTCTCGAAGAGCGTGCGCGCGATCACCCCCTCGATGACGATCGGGATGGACGACCGCGCCCGCCGGTTGCGGCGGGACGGGGTCGACGTCATCAGCTTTGCCGCGGGCGAGCCCGATTTCGACACGCCCGAGGTCATTAAACAGGCAGCGATCAAAGCGATCCAGGAGGGGTTTACCAAGTACACGAGCCCGGCCGGCATCATCGAGCTGCGGCAGGCGATCGCCACGCGGCTGCGCGCCGCGTACGGGGTCCAGTACGCGCCGGAAGAGATCGTTGTGACGGCCGGCGGGAAGCCCGCTCTCTATTTCGCCCTGCGCGCCCTCTGCGAGCCGGGGGACGAGGTGCTGATCCCGATTCCCGCCTGGGTTTCGTACATGGAGCAGGTAAAGCTCGCCGGCGGCCGCCCGGTGCCGGTCCCCACCGAGGCGGCGGAGGATTTTCAGCCGCTCCCCGAGCGGGTGGCGCCGCTCTTGACCTCACGGACCCGCGCGCTGCTGATCTGCTCCCCGCATAACCCCACCGGCGCGGTCTACGCCCGCGAGACGCTGGCGGGACTTGTGGAGCTCAGCCGTCGCCGCGAGTTCACGCTGTTGAGCGACGAGATCTACGAAAGCATGGTCTATGACGGGGCCACCCATCACTGTGTCCCCGCGGCTTGGCCCGAGGCGCGCGAGGGGACCGTGTTGCTCAACTCGATGTCCAAGACCTACGCGATGACCGGATGGCGGATCGGATATGCCGCCGCCCCACGGGAGGTCGCGACGGCCATCACCGACGTCCAAGGGCATCTTGCCGGCAACCCGAACTCGATCGCCCAGCGCGCGGCCCTGGCCGCCCTGGAGCAGCGGGTCGACCCGGGCGAGATGGTGGCCGAGTACGACCGGCGTCGCCGCTACATCGTTTCCCGGCTCAACGCCCTCCCCGGGGTTCGGTGCGCCACCCCCCGCGGCGCGTTTTACGCCTTTCCGGACGTGCGGGGCATCCTCGGCCGACTCGGCGCCCCCGCCACGTCGGCCGCCCTGTGCGAGCACCTCCTCGATCGGGCGCACGTGGCCGCCGTCCCAGGCGAGGCGTTCGAGGCCCCGGGATTCATTCGCATGTCGTACGCGACCGCGTTCCCCCGCATCGAAGAAGGGCTCGACCGGATCGCCCGGGCGCTCGAGACGTTCGGGTAGGCCGCGCGACGGCGCCGCAGCGCGTGCGCCCGCGTCGGAGACCGCGAGGAGGAACCAGAGATGATGACGCTTCCCGAGTTTCACAACGAACCGTTGGCGGATTTTACGGATGCGCCGGCGCGGCAGGCGATGGAGGGGGCGCTTCGGGCCGTGGGGGATCAGCTGGGCCGCGAGTTTCCGCTGCTGATCGGCGGGAGGGCCCTGAAGACCGCCGACACGTTTCGGTCGCTGAACCCGTCCCAGGCCGACCGGGTGGTGGCGGTCGTCCACCAGGCGGGGCCGGGCGAGGTGAACGCGGCGGTCGACGCGGCCTCTGCCGCATTCGAGTCGTGGCGATGGGTGCCCGCCGAGGAGCGCGCCGCCCTCCTGATGCGCGCCGCCAACCTGCTCAGGCGCCGGCGCATGGAGGCCGCCGCTTGGATGATTTACGAGGTCGGGAAGAACTGGGCGGAGGCCGATGGCGACGTCGCGGAGGCGATCGACTTCGCCGAGTACTATGCCCGCGAGATCCTGCGCTATGCGTCGGGGCCGGCGCTTCCGGCGACGCCGGGGGAGATGAGCGAGTACCAGTATCTTCCTCTCGGCGTGGTGGCGGTGATCTCGCCTTGGAACTTTCCCGTCGCCATCCCCGCGGGGATGGCGCTCGGCGCGATTGTCTGCGGCAACACGGTCGTGATGAAGCCGGCAAGCGACTCGGCGGCGACGACCTATGTCATCGCGGAGGCGCTTACCGAGGCCGGCCTGCCGCCGGGCGTGCTGAACCTGATCGCCGGGCCCGGCGGGGTCGTGGGAGAGGCCCTGGTCACGCATCCCAAGGTGCGGATGATCGCGTTCACCGGATCCCGCGAGGTCGGGACGCACCTGTTTGCCCTCGCCGCGCAGACGCCCCCGGGGCAGATCTGGCTCAAGCGGATCATCGCCGAGATGGGGGGGAAGAACGCCCTCATCGTCGATGACGACGCGGCCCTGGACCAAGCGGTGGCCGGGGTCGTGGCTTCGGGGTACGGATACCAGGGGCAGAAGTGTTCCGCGGGATCGCGGCTGATTGTGACCCCCAAGGTGTACGGTGAGGTCGTGGAGAGGGTCGCCGACCGGGTCCGCCAGCTCACCGTCGGGCCGGCGGCCGAAAATTTCCCGGCCGGGCCGGTGATCAATGCCCGGGCCGAGCAGAAGGTGCTCGAATACATCGAGCTGGGGAAGCGGGAGGGACGCCTCGTCGCCGGCGGGACTCGGGCGCGGGAGGGCGGCTACTACGTGGCGCCGACGGTGTTTATCGATGTTCGGCCCGACGCCCGGATCGCGCAGGAGGAAATCTTCGGCCCCGTCCTCGCGGCGGTGCCTGCGCGTGACTTCGATGAGGCGATCCGAATCGCCAACGGGACGGCGTTCGGCCTCACGGGATCCGTGTACACGCTCAACCCGGAGAAGCTCGCCAAGGGCCGGCGCGAGCTGTTGTGCGGCAACCTTTACCTGAACAGGAAGTCGACCGGCGCGGTGGTCGGTACGCACCCCTTCGGCGGCTTCAACATGTCGGGGACCGACAGCAAGGCCGGCGGCCCCGATTACCTGCTCAACTTCCTGCAGCCCAAGGTGGTCGCGCACCGATACTGGTAGGGAGCAGGGCGGCGGGGCCGACCCGGGAGTGAGGGGCGGGCCCGCGCCCCAGGACGCGGGGTGAGCGATGGAAGTGCAGCTGGTGCGTCACGCGACGCTCTTGGTGACGATGTCCGGTGTCCGGATCCTCGTTGATCCCATGCTCGGCGAGGTCGGCGCGGCCCCGGCGGTGGCGAATTCCCCACACCCGCGCCCGAACCCGCTCACCCCGCTGCCCCTGCCCGCGTCGACGATCCTCACGGACGTGGCCGCGGTCCTCGTCACCCACACCCACCGGGACCATTTCGACGAGGCGGCGGCGCGGTTCGTGCCGAAGTCGCTGCCCCTGTTCGGGCAGCCGGAGGACGAGACGAAGTTCGCTGGGATGGGCTTCTCCGACGTCAGGGCCGTGGAGGGAACGGCGCGCTGGAACGGGATCGAGTTCCACCGCACGGGGGGGCGGCACGGGACGGGGGAGATCGGCCGCCGCATGGCCCCCGTGTCCGGGTTCGTGCTGAGCGCACCGGGGGAGCCCACGCTCTATATCGCCGGCGACACCATTTGGTGTGCGGAGGTCGAGAGCGCGCTTCGAGAGTACGCTCCCTCCGCGGCCGTCGTCAACGCCGGGGCCGCGCAGTTTCTGGAGGGCGATCCGATCACGATGACCGCCGAGGATGTGATCGCGACGGCGCGCAGTGCCCCGGCCGCCCAGATCGTAGCCGTGCACATGGAGGCGATCAACCACTGTCTCCTCACGCGCGCGGAGCTGCGCGAACGGGTCCGGGCCGGCGGGGTCGCCGATCGCGTCCGGATCCTCGGCGATGGTGAGACCCTCCGGATCTAGCGGCGTCCCCCACGAGCTGCGGCTAGCGACCGCCTTCCTCAGCGTCGCCGCCCGCCGCGCCGACGACCTCGCCTACGGCTCCGAGGTGGCCGGCGGCGGATGCCGCCTCCGCCGCCGAGGCCGCACGCAGGTGCCAGCGGAAGACACCCGCGAGCGCCACCAACCCGACGGTCCCGCCGACGCCGAACGCGCCGGGCGCCCCCCAGATCTCCGCCAGCGCGCCGGTGACGAGCGAGCCCACCGGTGTCATGCCGCCCATCATCAGCGAGTAGATCGCCATCACCCGCCCGCGCAGGCGGTCGGGAGTGTTCAGTTGGAGCGTCGTGTTGACGGTGGCGGTGAACATGACCATGCTCGCCCCGGCGACGCCCAGCACGACGGCCGCGGGCGCAAAGTGACGGATCGTCGACAGCACGATCGAGGACACCGTGAGCGCCAGGGCTCCCCCAAACAACATCGCGGGGCGCGGCCCGAGGTAGGCGAGCGACGCGATGGTGATCGCCCCGACGAGTGCCCCCGCCCCCTGCGCGGACATCAACAACCCGAACGCCGCCGCCTGCATGTTCAGGACGTTCTTCGCGAATACCGTGGTGAGGATCGTGAAGTTCATCACGAAGACGCTCTCGAAGGCCAGCAGGACGATCACCTGCAGGGCAACCGGGGTGCGGATGAGATAGTCGATCCCCTCGCGCAGGTGCGCCATCACGCCCGCGGTTACGCTGACGGTCTGAGAGGGGCGCACCCGCATCATGAGCAGGGCAAGGATCACCGGGATGAAGCTCAGGCCGTTTACGAAGAACGCCCACGACATCCCCACCCAGGCGATCGCCGCCCCGGCGATCGCCGGGCCGATCAGCCGGGCGACGTTGACGATCGTGGAGTTCAGCGCAACGGCGTTCATCATGTCCGTGCCCTCGACCATCTCGAAGATGAACGCCTGACGGCTGGGCATGTCAAACGCCTGCGAGGTGCCGAGGATCGTGGCGAGGATCGCCACGTGCCAGAACCGCACCACGCCCGTGACGATGAGCGCGCCGAGGATGAACGCCTGGATCATCTGGACCGTCTGGGTCACGACGATGAGGTTTCGCTTGCGGACCCGATCGGCGACGACGCCGCCGATCAGCGCCAGGCAGAGCACCGGCAGCCACTGCAGGGCGCCGATGACACCCAGCAGGAACGGGGAGTTGGTGATCTGGAGTACGAGCCAGGCCTGGGCGATCCGCTGCATCCAGGTGCCGATGAGCGAGATCAGCTGGCCGATGAAGAAGAGGCGGTAGTTCCGGTGGCGGAGGGCGGCAAACAAGCCGGGCCGTCGCCCCACCGCTTCGGGAGGCGCATCCGCGGGAAACCACGGGTCGGGTACCACCCTTTCATCTTATCACTCGACATGGTATCTTGGCTGTGGCATGGCTGACTTGATTCCGATCGGGCTGACATTTGACGACGTCCTGCTGGTGCCGCGGCGGAGTGCCGTCAGCACGCGGCGGCAGGTGGAGACCCGGACGCGGGTGTGCCGCGGGATCGAACTCGCGATTCCCATCGTGAGCGCCAGCATGGACACCGTGACCGAGTCGGCGATGGCGAGCGCCATCGCTCGCGAGGGCGGCCTGGGGGTCATTCACCGGTTCCTCCCCATCGCCGACCACGTCGCTGAGGTCCGGAGGGTCAAGCGCGCCGAAAGCGTGGTCATCGAGACCCCGTACACGCTCGGGCCGGAGGCACCGGTCCGGCAAGCCGCCGCGTTCATGCAGGAGCACGGCTCGGCCGGCATCCTGGTGATCGACCGCGACCGCCGGCTGCTCGGCATCGTGACCGCCCGGGACGTTCTGTTCGAGGAGCACCTCGACCGTCCGATTACCACGGCCATGACCCCGCGGGAGCGACTGATCACGGCACCGGTCGGGACCCCGGTGGAGGAAGCCAAGCAGATCCTCCACCGACATCGGATTGAGAAGCTTCCGCTGGTCGACGCCGAGGGGCGGCTGGCGGGGCTCGTGACCAGCCGTGACATTCGAAGCCGGCTGCGGTACCCCAACGCGACGAAGGATCAGAAGGGACGGCTGCGGGTCGGCGCCGCGATCGGCGTGCGCGGCGACTTTCTCGAGCGCGCCGAAGCGCTGGCGGCGGAGGAGGTCGATGTGCTCGTCATCGACATCGCCCACGGCCATTCGGACCTGGCGTTTCGCACGGTGGAGGCCGTGCGCGCGCGGTGTCCCGAGATTCCGCTGATCGCCGGAAACGTGGCCACGGCGGAGGGCACCCGCGACCTCATCGCTTGCGGGGTGGACGGCGTGAAGGTCGGCGTCGGGCCTGGCTCGACCTGCACCACCCGGGTGGTCACCGGCTCGGGGGTCCCGCAGCTGACCGCGATCCTCGAGTGTGCCGAGGCCGCCTCGGCGGGCGGCATCCCGATCATCGCCGACGGCGGGATTCGGGGCTCGGGGGATCTCGTGAAAGCCTTGGCCGCCGGCGCCGAGACCGCGATGCTCGGGAACCTGCTGGCAGGGACCGAGGAGAGCCCGGGCGCCTCCGTCACTCGGAACGGGCGGCAGTATAAGGTCTACCGCGGGATGGCCAGCCTGTGGACTTCTGCGGAGCGCCGCGACATGCCGCAGGAGGACGATCTGCTCACCGAGATCGTCCCCGAGGGGATCGAGGCGATGGTCCCGCATCGCGGCCGGCTGGCTGCGGTCCTCGCCCAGCTCGTCGGCGGCCTCCGCTCCGGCATGAGCTACTGCGGCGCGACGACGCTTGGCGAACTGCGCGCCAACGCTCGCTTCATCCGGGTGACCGAGGCGGGGGTGCGCGAGGGCATGCCCCACGACGTCGACTCCCTGTCCTGACCGCGCCCGGCTGTCCGGGTCCGCGCCGCCGGTTCGGCGCGCCGGGAGGATCGCCCCCCACCGGGCGATATCATCCCCGACGTGATTGTTCCCATCCTGATCCTCACCGCGGTCGCTTACTCCCTGACGAACTCCTTCATCAACCCGATCCTCGTTGAGGTGGCCCGCACCTTTCACGTCCCCGTGGGGGTGGCGGGCCAGGGTCGGACGGTGCTCAGCGCTGCCGGGGCCCTGGCCGCGTTCGCGGCCACGTTTCTGGCCGATCGGATCCCGCGGCGCCGCCAGCTGCTTTTCGGCGTCGGCGCGTTGGGGCTCGCGCACGTTGGGATGGGGTTGACGCACACGTTTGTCCTGTGGCTGATCCTCCAGGCTCTTGCCGGGATCGGGTCCGCGATCGTCGGGCTCGCCGGAACCGCGTCGGCGGGGGACTACTTCGACGAACCGACGCGAGGGGTGGCGATGGGGTGGATCACGACCGGCTATCCGATCGCGTGGATCATCGGGCTGCCGCTCATCGGGTGGATCGCGGATGGATGGGGGTGGCGCGCCAGCTATCTTGTCGCCGGTGGTGGGCTCGCCGCGGCGGCGTTTCTCAGCGTCCTGATCGGCCTCCCCGCCCCCCGCCACCATTCCGCGTCGCTCGTGCACCACGTGGCCGGGTGGCGGGTGCTGCTGGCTCAGCCGACGGCGAGAGGCTGGGTGCTGGGGGAGCTGCTCTCCACCACCGCCTGGTCGGGGTTTCTCGTGTACGTCGGGGCGTTCTTCGCGCTCACCTACGGGCTCGCGCCGGGGAGGATCGGCCTCGTGGTGTCCGCCGCAGCGCTCTCGAGCGTGGTGGGCACGATGTCGTCCGGATGGGTGGGGAATCGGTGGGGACGGCGTCCGGTGCTCCTCGCGAGCACGCTGCTGGCCGCGGTGCTGATCGTGCCGGCGCTCGGCCTGCGCCTCTCTCCGCTCGGCAGCCTGATGCTGATCCTCCCGTACTACTTTACCAACAGCATCCGCTTTCCGACCTCGGGCACGATCGCGCTCTCGCTGCTGCCGGCCGCCCCGGGCACAATGATGGCCGCCCGAGGCCTCACCATCACCACGGGAGGGATGGCCGGGGCGATCCTGGGAGGGGTGCTGCTCGAGCTCTCGGGGTTTCGCGCCGTCGGGATCGCCTACGCCCTGCTCGCCCTCGCCGGGTGTGCGGTCTTCTGGCGGTTGATCCCTCGGGAGACGTCCTCGCCGGTTCTGCGCCTGCAGCGGGAGCCGGGGTCTTAACGAATCCGGCTCCCGCTACCGCTTCCCGCAGTTCGAAGCGAAGGCGCTATGCCCGTTCGTCGACTTTCTCCAGTGCCCGTTCGGCCGCGTCGGTGGCGGTGTTGATCGCAAGGGTCACCCGATTGCGGTCCCGGGTCAGCCGGGTCAGCAGCGTCAGATGGGGATCGGTCCCCTGCGGGAGCTTGCGCAGCTGCTCCGCCGGTTGCAGGACCGGGATCGGCGCGACCGGGACCGCCGGGTCATGGTCGAACGGCCCGGCGGCTGTATAATTGATCGGGATCAGGGCACGGCCGATCCGGACAAGCGCGGCGTTCACGGCCGCGGCGGCGTCGCGCTGTTTCCGCGATCCCCGCCCCCGAAGCTCCCCCCCGATGCGGGCCGCGGCGGCCTGCAATCGCGCCGCCGCCGCGGTGAAGCGATCCAGGGCTTCCAGGGGAGGTTTCATGTCGAACGCGTCGCCGGCCGCCTCCTGGATCCCGCGCAGGGTGTCCCGAAGCTCGACCGCGGTGTCCTCGTAGTTGAGCGGGAGAACCGGCGCGGTGCACCACGCCCACAGGGCCAGCGCGTAGACCTGCGCGTCGCGCTCGAGGTTGGCCTTGTCGATCTTGTCCATCGTATCTTCGGTGGTATGCCACCACCATCCCAGCCCGCCGTGGTGCGATGCGCCTCCCGTGAGCGTGGCGAGCGCGGCGCCGGTTTCGGACTCTTTCGGGGGCTGAGCGGAGATGTCGACGAACATTGACGGCAGGCCGATCCCCCAGAACGACTGATCCCCCATCCGGCTGATCCGCCGCCGCTGCAAATCCTGGCCGCTGACCTGCTTGACGCACCGGGCGGCGAGCGCCCACGTCTCAGCCATGGTCTGCGCCTCGCTGAGCACCGTCGCGCCCTTGCCCCCGGCGGAATCCACGTTGAGATGCAGCACGGCGTGGCGGTAGAGGTCCTCCCAGTGGTTGTCCGCGTACCAGGTCGACCCCGAGTACCGGCCGTGCGAGTGGCCGGACCAGAAGGCGAACCGGATGCCCCGCCGAAGCCGCTTCTGCTTTTTGCTGAAGATCCGCGCCATCTCCACCATCACCGCGTTGGCGCTTCCGTTGTCCATCGCCCCGTAATGCCAGGAGTCAACGTGGCCGCTGAACAGGACGAAGCGATCGGCCTCTTCCTGCCCCGGGAGATCGGCGACGAGCAGCGGCGTCTTCCGCCAGCGGGTGTCAACCGCCGCGTGCAGGCGGACGCGAAGATCCCCGGCGCGGGCTTGGGTGCGCAGGGCGTCCCCGTCCTCCCTGCGCACCGAGACGGCGACGATTTTTGGCAGCGCCCCGACGTTCTCGGGGGTGGGGGAGCCCCAGACGGTCGAGATGATCATCTCGTGCAGCTCGGGGGGATTGATGAAGATCACCCCGATCGCCCCGGCCTGCTCCGCGGCGCGGGCCCGCACGGGCATCGCCAGGCCGTCGATAAGGACGATCTTGCCCCGAACCTGAGGGCCGATGGCGCCGCCGGCGTCCACCACCGCCCCCTCGAGGCCGCCTGAGGGGGTAGAGGCTGAGAAGGCGTGGGTGATGCAATCCACCCGCCGGGGGGCCGGGGCGGCGATCTCCACTGAGGCGTTCCCCGGCCACGACACGAGCGCATCGTGCTGAAACCGGTGGACCGCCAGCCCGAAGCTTTTGAGGGTCGCCTCGAGATAGTCGAAGGCGAGACGTTCTTCGTCGCTTCCGGAAAGTCGGATCCACCGGGAGATCTCACGGGTGTAGGTCATCAGCTTCGATGCGGATACCGCGTCTTTGATCGACTGCTCGGGATCTCTCGGCATGGCTCCCCTCCTGGTGCGAAATGCGGACCCTCGATCCATTCTCACCCGACGGCGATCGCTCCTGGCGCCGGGCCGGGCGAGAGCGGTGGCCGCCGCGCCCCCGCCGAAGGCCTGCGGGGCACCGCGCTAGCTCCCGTGGGTGGAGGCGGCCTCCTCGATCGAGGGAGCCGGTCCGGGCGTCGCCACGCTCCGGGATTGCAGGAGGCGTTCGATCGTGCCCACGATCCCCTGGCGAAAGATGAGGATGACCACGATGAAGATGGCACCGGTCACCACTCCCCAGGCATCGGTCCAGGTCGAGAGGAAGTCCCGCAGCAGCAGCACCAGCGCTGCGCCCACGAGCGGGCCGAGCCGGGTCGCCATGCCGCCGAGGAGGACCATCACGACGACGGTACCCGATGTTGACCAATGCACGGCGTCCAGCGCGACAAACCCGTGGTTGATCACCCAGATCCCGCCGGCCAAGCCGGAGAGCGTGCAGGAGAGCACCGCGGCCAGCAATTTGAAGCGGCTCACCGCGTACCCGAGCGTCTGCGTCCGCACGTCGTTTTCGCGGATGGCGACGAGGACGCGGCCGAACGGCGAACGGACGATCCGCCAGCAGAGCAGCAGGCCGAGCGCCGCGAGGGGAAGGGCCGCGTAGTAGTAGGCGGTGGACGACGCGATGGGCAGCCCCCCGATCCCGATCCTCGGGATTCCCTGCACGCCGTTTTCGCCGCCCGTCAGCGAGCGCCACTCGTTGACGACGTAAAACACCATCTGGCCGAACGCCAGCGTGATCATCGCGAAATAGATCCCCCGGCGCCGGATCGCCAGCGCCATCAACGGGAGCCCCAGCGCTCCCCCGGCGAGCGCTCCGGCCAGGGCGTTCAGCGGGTAGGGTATGCCCGCGCGCAGTGCGAGGATCCCCGCCGTGTACGCCCCCACGCCGAAGTAGGCGGCGTGCCCGAACGACAGCAGGCCCGTATAACCGGTGAGGATGTCGAAGGACGCGGCGAACAGCGCCCACGCCAGGATGTCGGTGGCCAGCACCGGGTAAACCCGCATCGGCAATAGGAACCCCACCGCCAGCACCAGCGCCCAGCCGATCTTGCGGATCATCTTACCCGGCCTCCAGGCTGCCGAACAGGCCGGAGGGTCGCAGCAGCAGGACGAACGCCATCAGGACGAAGACGAGCAAGTTGGCAGCCGGCGGGTAGTACACAGCGCCCAGGGCGGAGATGACCCCCACCAGGAACCCCGTGACCACCGATCCGAGGATCGAGCCCATCCCGCCGATCACCACGATCGCAAACGTGGTGATGATCAGATCCGCCCCCATCAGGGGGGAGATGTTCCGCATCGGGGCGGCCAGCACACCGGCTAGCCCGGCCAGCGCCACCCCGAAGGCGAAGACCAGCGGGATCCAGCGGTCGACATCGACCCCGAGCGCCCGAGTAAGAATAGGGTTCTCCGTCGACGCCCGGATGATCATCCCGACGCGGGTGCGCTCGATCAGCCACCACGTGCCCAGGCAGATCGCGATCGAGAACCCCAGGACGAACAGGCGGTAGATCGGGAAGAACATGAAGCCGATCAAGACCACCCCTCCCAGCTGATCGGGGATGCCGTAGGGGACTCCCTGCACCCCGAAGCGCAGCCGCATCGCGTCCTGGATGGCGAGGGTCAGCCCGAAGGTGAGCAGCAGGTTGTAGAGCAGGTCGAGGTCGTACAGCCGCCGGAGCAGGGTGCGCTCGAGCACGTACCCCACCGCGGCGACGGCGATGGGGGAGATAATCAGGGCCCACCAAAACGAAACCCCCAGCTGGACCCCCAGCAGGTAGGCCCCGAATGCCCCGAGCATGTAAAGCGCGCCGTGCATGAAGTTGACGACGCGGAGCATGCCGAAAATGACCGCGAGCCCTAGGCTCAACAGCGCGTAGAACGCGCCGTTGATCAGCCCGTTGAAGACCTGGACGAGGACCGTTCCCATCGGATCCCCGGTTCGTGGGGTGGGGGGAAGGCGCCGTGCTGGCGCCCTCCCCCGCGCCCCTCAGCGCGCGCGACCGCTCATCGCGCCATGTTGCAGTGGTTCTGGCTCAGCGGCTGGAACGCTTGACCCGCTGGAATCGTCTGGACGATCTTTGCGTAGTCCCCGGGTTCCTTGATCTCGCTCGGGGCCCTGACCTGCGCCAGGTACACATCGTGGAGCAAGACGTGATCCTGCTTGCGGATCTCGGCGTGGCGGGCAAAGAAATCGTTGAACTTGTACCCTTCCAGCTTGGCGACGACCTTGTCCGGGTCATCGGTACCGGCCCGCCGAACCGCTTCCAGGTACTGCCAGGTGGCGGAGTAATCCCCCGCCATCGCAAAGGTCGGACGGACCTTCGTCCGGGCGAAGAACTCGTCGGCCCAGGTTCGCGCCTGCGGATCCATGTTCCAGGCCCACGCAGTCGTGTACAGGGTCCCCTGGAGCGCCGCCGGGGTGAGCGAGGTGATATCGGAGTCGAAGAGCAGGCCGATCGCCAGGTGAATCCCCTGCTTGCTGAGCCCGAACTCGTTATACTGCTTGACCAGGTTGACGAGATCCTGGCCGGCCTGCATCGCACCGATCACCTGGAGCTGTGGCGCCAACGTTCGTGCCTTGATCAGGAAGGTGGAGAAATCCTCCGTCTCGTTCGGGAAGGGGGTGGGATCGCTGAGCATGACCTTGCCGCCCGCCTTTTGGATCGCGGCGGTGAACGACTTGTTCATATCCTGACCGAAGGCGTAGTTGGGGTAGAGGATATACCACTGCTTCCCGATTTTCTGGGTGACCGGGTTCGCGGTGCCGTTCGCCAGCATGTAGGTGTCGTACCCGTAGTGGAAGGTGTACTTGTTGCAGTCTTCGTTCGAGAGCGCCGTCGTCGCCGGGCCGATCCCGAAGAACAGCCGGTGCTTCTGCGCCGCGACGTGGGCGATGGCGATGCCGACCGAGGAGGTCGGCACGTCGATCACCGCGTTGGCGTTGTCGCGGTCGTAGAACTCCGCCGCCTTGGAAGCGCCCACGTCGGGTTTATTCTGATGGTCCGCGGACAGCACCTCGATCGCGCCGCCGATCGCGTTCTGCCCGTACTTTTTCACGTAGTCTTCGGTGGCCATCTTGACCGCCTCGACGCCGTTCTTGCCGGAGATATCCGCGTAGACCCCCGACTGGTCGTTGATGACCGCCAGCACAATCTTGCCGTGCGTCAACTGGACCGCCCCCTGGCCGGCCGCCGGCTGCCAGCCCGACAGCCCGAGGCCGATCGCGAGTGCGCAGACCACCGCTCCCCACCGTTTCATTCTCCCACCTCCGTTTGGGGGCGCGCCCCCCCTACTGCCGCGCTCGGCGCTCACACGCCGAGGTATTCGAGTAGTTCTCGCTCTTGCCGCACCACTTCCTGGTTGGAGAGGTTCCTCACCGTTCTGCCGTTGACGATCAAGTGGTGCGAATCGGCCACGGTCGTCGCGAAGCGGAGGTTTTGCTCGACCAGCAGGATGGTCAGGCCGTTTGCCTTGATCTCCTTGAGGACCTCGCCGACTCGCTCCACCAAAAGCGGAGCCAATCCCTCGGTGGGCTCGTCCAGCAGGAGGATCCGTGCGCCCATCCGCAGGACCCGTGCGATGGCGAGCATCTGTTGCTCGCCCCCGGAGAGCTTTGTGCCGGCGTAGGCCGCCCGCGCCTTCAGGAGCGGAAAGACCGAGAAAATCTTGTCCAAGCTCCACGAGGCCGCTGAGACGATCGGAGGGAGGAGGAGGTTCTCCATCACAGAGAGCGTGCTGTAGATACCGCGATCGTCCTGCACCCATCCGATTCCCAACCGTGCGATCTGTTGGGGCGGGAGGTGACTGATGTCGTGCCCGTCCAGCATGATCCGGCCGCGCTTCTGCCGATGAATTCCCATCACACACTTAAGCGTCGTGGTCTTCCCCATGCCGTTGCGGCCCACCAGCGTGGCGACCTCGCCGTCCCGGACCTCCAGGTCGACGCCCTGGAGGACTTGGCTCTCCCCGTACCAGGCCTGGAGGCCTTCCACGGCGAGCATCTACGCCGCGCCCCCCAGGTAGGCTTCGATCACGTGCCGGTTGGTCCTCAGCTCCTCGTACGTCCCTTCGGCCAGCACTCGGCCGTGCTGCAGGACCGTGATGCGCTGGGACACGGCGGCGACGACCCCCATGTTGTGCTCGACCAGCACGACCGTGCGGTCCTTGGCGATCCGGCGGATCGGATCCACCACCCGCGAGACATCCTCAAGGCTCAGGCCGGCCGTGGGCTCGTCGAGGAGAAGGAGCTTGGGGCGGAGGGCCAAAGTCAAGCCGATTTCCAGGACCCGTTTCTGGCCGTAGGAAAGGGCGAGGACCTGGCGGGTCGCGAGTTCGGCGAGGCCGACCGACCCGAGGATCTCCCTGGCTTCATCGGAAAACTGGTCGAGGATCCGGTCAGACCTCCAGAACGCGTACCCGAGCGAGGTGCCGGCCTGGAGGGCCAGCCGGACGTTGTCGAGGAGGGTGAGGTGCGGGAAGACGCTCGAGATCTGGAACGACCGGGCGACGCCGAGGCGGGCGATCCGATACGGAGGGGCCCCGGTGATCTCCTGGCCCGCGAACAGGATCTGGCCTCGGGTCGGGACGAGCAGGCCGCTGAGCAGGTTGAAGAGGGTGGTTTTGCCGGCGCCGTTGGGGCCGATGACGGCGTGGATCGTCCCTTCCTGGACCCGCAGATCGAGGCCGTCCAGGGCGCGGAACCCCCGAAAATCCATCGTGAGATTCTTGGTTTCCAGGATCGCCGCAGCGGTCGCCATGGACGGATCCCAAACCCGTGCACGGAGAATTAGCAGTCGTCCGCGGCAATCCCTTCAGCCGGCGGGAGGCCCTCCCGTCCTTACGGGCCGGGCGGGTCGTCGGGGGCGGGGGCAGCGTCGGGAAGGATTTCCATCACGGTTTCGGCGACGATGACCTGCAGCGCCGCCGCCACCGGTACGGCCAGGAGGCCGCCGAGGATTCCCAACAGTTTGATCCCGGTCAACAGGGCGACGAGGGTGAGGATGGGGGAGAGCCCGACGACGTGCCCCATGATATTCGGAACGAGGATGTGGGGCTCGACATTGAGGATGACCACGTAGAAGATGACCACGCCGATCAGCTGCCAGGGTTGCTGCGACAGCGCGATCAGAATGGCCACGACGGCGCCCAGGGTCGGACCGACCATCGGGATCAACTCGCCGATCCCGGCGACGATGCCGAGGAGCAGCGGGTACGGCATCCTGAGGAGGGAAAGGCCGATCACGACCGGGGCGGCGACCGAGAACGACAGCAGGAGTTGCGCCCGCAGCCACCCGCCGAATTTCTTGCCGATGCGGGCAAGCACCCGATCCACCCGGGGCCGTTCGCTTGGGGGAAAGAGGGCGAGGAACCCGCGCTTGATTGACACGCCTTCCAGCAGCATATAGAAGGTGAAGACTAGCACCGTGATCACCGCGGCGAAGCCCCCGAGGAGCCGGAACGCCACCCCCGCGGCCTCCGGGCCGAACTTCGTCAGGCCGGCAACGTGCGAGGGGAGGCGGTTGATCTCGCCGGTTAGATCTGGTACCCACGGCCAGCGGCTCCGAACGTCGGCCAGCCAGCGCTCGCTGCGCGCCGTGAACTGCGGCAGTTGCTGGACGAACCGGCTCGTCTCGTTCACCGCGGGGATGAGGATGATCGCCAGGATCATCAAGATCGCCGCGAACATCGCCAGGTACAGGACGAAGATGGCCACGCCGCGCGAGAGGCGCACTCCGCCCGGGATTCGCCAGCGTTCCACCAGGCTCACCAGCGGCCCGAACCCGGCAGCAAGGATCGCCGAGATGAGCAAGACGACGAGGACCTCGGTGATTTGGCTGATGACCCAGACGAGGAACCAGGCGACGATGATCAACGCGAGAACCGTGACGGTCCGGCCGACCAGTTCCCTCTGCGTCACCGCGTCACCCCTGTGAGCATCGTCAACGGGCGGTGATATCTCTCGGACGAACGAGCCGTCGCCTTAGACGTGATGTGGCAGGAGGAGCACCTGGGCCGCGAGCCCAACCAGCCCCGCCGCGAGGATCAGCACCGAGAGCCGGGCCAGCCGGCGGGTGATCGAGCGGTCGCGGCCGGCTATCTGGGCCATTGGAATGTGAAACGCCAAGCTCGCCATGGACGTGAGCACTACGCCGTACCCCGCCAGCTCCGGCGGGAGCGTCCCCTTGGCTGCCAGAATGCCGGCGGCCGCGGACGTCGACGCGCTGCTCACCAGGCCCCCCAGCACGGAGACGATCAGGAAGCCGGTCTGGGGGAAGGCCCGGTTCGCCAGTTCGCCGGCCAGCGTGATTATCACAAACAGTGCGCCGAACGTCAGCGCGTAGCGGATCGAGATCGGCGATTTGATATGAAGCGGCGCGGTCTCAGCATCTTTGAGGTTGATGTGGCTGCTGGCCGCCAGGCTCGTCAGCAGCATCAGCACCACGGAGATCCATCCGTAGGCCAGGGCCTGGCTGGCGAAGATGCCGAGGATCAGGCCATTGCGGATGAGCATCGCGCTGTTCGCGGTGAGCATCCCCATGAGGGCGAAGGGCGACAGCCGCGCCGGGTCGGTCCGTGCCCGGCTGGCCAGCTCGGCCACGGTGGCGGTGCTGTTGACGAGGCCTCCGAGGAGCCCCGTCCACCGGATCCCACGCGTGCCGTAAATCCGCAGCAGGATGTAGTTGGCGAAGGCGATCGCTGAGATCACCAGCACGACGGTCCAGGCCGCCCGCAGGTCGATCAGGCGCCAGGGGTCGATCGGGCCGGCCGGGAGCAGTTGATACACGACCACCGCCATCAATCCGAGGATGATGGCGCCCCGAATCTCGTCGATGGTTACCTTTCCGGCGAACCTGACCACCTCGGACTTCCACGCCAGCAGCGCCGTCATGACCACGCCGCACGCCGTCGCCACCAGCAGCTGGCCCTCGCCGACGAGGATCCCGAGGATCCCCGTGGCAAGCAGGGCCACCGAGGTGGTCATTTCGAGCGAGCGATCCCGGACGAAGCTGCGCCAGTTCACCAGCGTGATCAGGGGAAAGATCCCGATCATCAAGATGTAGCTCGCCGTCGGTGAGACCCCCCACGCCAGCGTGAAGGCCAAGGACACGATGGAGAAGGTGCGGACCCCGATATCCTTGTGGGCCCACTCGCGCTCAAGCCCGATCATCATCCCGATTCCCAACGAGATGGCCACCCGCTCCATGAAGAGCAGGAACTCAACGTTTACGTGATTGAAGGAGGTCGGCATCCGGCTCAGTGCGCCTGAACGGGGAGTCCGCGCCCGGCCGCCAGGAACGACACCCCAGCGGTCACCAACAAGACCAGCGCGGCGCTCAGGTACGGGAGCGTATGCGCGCCGACGTGGTAGACGGCCCCGCCCCACGCCGGGCCGATGATCCGTCCGAGGCTGTCGAACGAGTCCATGATGCCCACGGAGAGCCCCTGTCCGGCCCGCGTCCGCTTCGAGATCAGCGCGGCAATCGAGGGGCGCATCAGCGAATGGCCGGCCCCGGCGATCGCCGCGTACAGCGCGAGCGTCACCAGGTTGTGGGTGCTCATGATGAGGAGGTACCCAACCGCGGCGAGGAGTAGTCCTCCTCGGACCAGTCGGTTCTCGCCCCACCGATCGATGAGGCGCCCGATCAAGCCGCCGAGGATTACCGCCTGCACCAGCCCGACGACCACGAACACGATGCCGATCGCGCCGGCCCCGCTCGCCGCGGTGAGGTGCAGGCGGTCCTGGGCAAATAGCGCATAGGTGGCCTCGAGTCCGGCCAGGGCGAATGCCCCCGCGAAGGTGATGAGGTAGAAGAGCGCCAACGGCCCGCTCAACGCGAGCCGAATCGCTCCCATCCGGGACGGGCGGTCGGCGGGGGTGTCGCGCCGTACCGGCTCAGGCAGCGCGCCCCAACTGAGCGCCAGAGTGAGCAACGCGAGGCCCGCGCCGACGAAGAAGGGGAGGGCAAGGTTGTGGTGGCCGAGAAGACCCCCGATTCCCGGGCCGATCGTAAACCCAAGTCCCATCGCCGCGCCCATCATCCCCATGCTCCCGCCGCGGCGCTCCTCCGGGGTCGTGTCACCGATGTAGGCCATGGCTGTGGGCAGGGTAGCGGCGCTGAGAATTCCCCCCAGGATCCGGGCAAGAAACAACTCCCAGACCTGGTGGGAGAGGCCGAAGATGATGAACGAGACCGCGTAGCCAACGAGTCCCAGGGAGAAGATCGGCTTGCGGCCGACCCGGTCGCTCAGGGCACCCCATGCCGGGGCGAAGAGAAACTGCATAAAGGCATACGAGGTGGCGAGGAGGCCGATCTGTAACGGGGTCGCCCCCACCTCCCGGGCGTAAAACTGCAGAACCGGAAGGACGATTCCAAAGCCCATCATGACGATGAAAATGGCCAGAAAGAGCACCATTAGGCCGCGACGACCAACTGGGGGCATGGAGACCTCCTTCCGAAACGGATTCATTATCCGCACGGGGTGTCGGGATTGTCAAGGATCGCTTGACAGGGGTGAGAGCCATCCGTAGAATCAGAAAAGGCGTTCCTCGGTAGCTCAATGGTAGAGCATCCGGCTGTTAACCGGAGGGTTGTAGGTTCGAGTCCTACCCGAGGAGCCAATCAAGACGTTCCGCGAAGGTCCTTCCGCTTGCTGCTCGCAGAGAGGCCCCCAGACGAGGAGCGGTCGTGCCCAACAAACTTTCGTACGTCGATTACTCCCCCATCCTGTTGCTTCTGGACCAATATGCTGCTTCCGTGGCCCTGGACCGGCGGCAACAGTGGGTTGAGGCTGCACAGGCAGACTTCTATCGGTTGGACTTCCGGGTACCGGAGGAGCGACCAAATCCGCGTTTTCTCGAAGAACGCGGGGTTCGTCCCCAACAGTCAAACTCTCATCCGGGATCTGACGTCGGCTCTCCAAAAAGACGTCTCCCCCACCCACGTAGATCGGTCTCAGCGAAGGTCTAGCATAGGGGCGTGTGCTCTAGTCCAACTGCGATCGCGCCCTCTATCGCTTAGGCGGCTCTGCCCTCGCCCACTCCATGTGCAGGTACGATACACGCCAGTCAATCAACCTGATACCAGTCGCTTTCAGGACAGCATCCCGCTCATCGTCGCTCGGGATCTACTTCCGGCCCTCCACGTCCGCGACCCACTGCTCTGTCTGGCCGAGCGGGGAGTGGATGAATCACTTACAGTCGACCGCGCGAGTTTTACTCCCCGCGTACCTTGACAGGAGGGGCGCAGTGCTGGGACGCAAATCTTCGGTTTTCCCGATCCTGTCGTCGACTTCACGACGTGGTTAGGGGAGCGCCGGAGGATGTCACTCGGCCTGCCCGCGGCAATTAGGATACCCCGTGGCATCGGCCGGTGGTGTCGTCGAGCATGGCCAGGCTACCAAGGAGGAAACCACGACGTACAGATTCAATTGCGCAACGGCAAGCGACGGCCAGGGTCCGACAAATGGCACAAGGGAGGTGTGCGATGGCGCTTCAACTGGGTGACGTGGCACCGGATTTTGTGGCGGATACGACCGAAGGCCAAATCCGTTTCCACGAGTGGATTGGCGACTCATGGGCGGTGTTGTTCTCGCACCCGAAGGACTTCACGCCGGTCTGCACGACCGAGCTCGGTTACATGGCCAAGCTCAAGCCCGAGTTCGACCGGCGCAACACCAAGATCATCGGGCTCAGCGTCGACCCAGTCGACGATCACGCCCGGTGGGCGAACGACATCAAAGAGACGCAGGGGGCGGCGCCCAACTACCCGATGATCGGCGACACGGAGCTCAAGGTCGCCAAGCTGTACGGGATGCTGCCGGCCGCCACGACCGGCACCGCAAAGGGGCGTACGCCGGCGGACAACCAGACCGTCCGCACCATCTTCGTCATCGGTCCCGACAAGAAGATCAAGCTCACCATCGCGTACCCCATGACGACGGGGCGCAACTTCGACGAGGTGTTGCGTGTCATCGACTCGCTGCAGCTGACGGCGAAGCACAAGGTCTCGACGCCGGTAAACTGGAAGCGCGGCGACGACGTGATCATCGCTGGGTCGGTATCCGACGAGGAAGCCAAGAAGACGTACCCGGGCGGCTGGAAGGCACCGCGGCCCTACATCCGGATCGTGCCGCAGCCGCGATGATGGGTATGGGCGGAGTCTGAATGGATTTCAGGTGCAGGCAAGGCGCATCATGCAACACGCCCATCTGGATTGCGCCGCACCTCGCGGTTTGAGCCGTAGGCCATGAATCTGCGTGTGGGCGTTCTCGGCGCAGGGTTCGGCGGACTCGAGCTCAGCACGATGCTGTCCGAGGCGCTCGGCGATCACCTCGACCTTACCCTGATCGACAAGAACGACTCCTTTGTGTTCGGCTATTCGAAACTCGACGTGATGTTCGGTCGTCAAAGACTCGACACCGCGCGCCTCACGTACCGTCACATCGTGAAGCCTGGCGTGCGCTTCCGTCGGGAAACGATCATCGTGATCGACCCCGAAGCGCGGCGCTGATTACGATCTGAATGCCACACCGGGGCTCGCCGAAAGCGGGAACGAGTTCTACTCTGTCGCCGGTGCCGCTCGCCTGCGCGAGGTCCTTCCGACCTTCTCGAGGGGCCACGCGATTGTCGGTGTCGCCTCGGTGCCGTTCAAGTGCCCGCCGGCGTCGAGCGAAGCCGCGTTGTTGCTGGATCACTACCTCACCACGCGCAGCGTGCGCGATGCCGGCGAGATCAGCCTCGTCATGCCGCTCGGCGTCCCGATCCCCCGGTCGCCCGCAACCTCGCAGGCGTTGCCCACCGCGTTCGCCGAGCGCGGTATCGCCTTCGTCCCAAGCGTCTCGTGCGCGCGCTCGACTCGGCGCGGCGCGTCGCCGTTCTTGACGATGCGAGTGAGATGCCCTACGATCTATTCTGCGGGATTCCGAAGCACCGCGCTCCCGGCGTGGTTGCGGCGAGCGGCATGACCGAGAACGGCTGGATCCCCGTCAACCCGAAGACCCCGGATCCGTGCCCTTCATTATAGGCCGAGCGTACCATACCAGGGGCGCGCTGCATGAGGGAAAAAGCGCGTCATGGTAAGAATTCATTCTGAACCGCGATGCCTTATCTTGCAGGGGCGCCTACGGAGACATACCATGTGCCGATGCACGAATCCGCTTTCGTTGGAACATAGTGCCAACCTTCTTTACCAGGCGGATCCGCGCTGATATCCCAATCGCCGTTGGGTGATGCGATGGGTCCACCCAATGTCTTCAGGGTCACGCCCAGCGAGGAAGAATTACTAGGCGCGATCTTCCAGACCACGTCCGAATAGCCCTCCGGTTTGATCACGCGCACCTGGATGGTGGATCTCGTTTGATTGTAAATCGCAATACAGGAGCCCGGATGCGTCTCTAATGCGGACGCGGGGATCGCGACCAGCACGACTAGAGTAATCGCGAACGTGGCCCGTCTGCCGCCCATCTTCTCATCGCCCCCTCGCATCACCTCAGTTTCCCAGAGGACCCTGGGGGGAACCGAGAACGTCATTGGCGTGACCCAGGCGCGGATCCTCCTGCTGCCCATTGTTCTGTTGTGCTTGGCGCCCTGCCTTCCCGTCCCGACCGTCGGGATCGCCCAGGCGGCGAGCGCAGCGCCGTTCGTGGACGCCCACACCCACATCGTGAGAAACTTGCGTCGCGGCAAGAGCCTTGGGGCTGCCGCGGCCGACGCGCTTCGCCTTCACCGCGGGAGGAGATTCTCTCAATCCGATCATTCAATAAACACCGTCGGACCAGGTTACCCCCGATGTGCTTCGCCGTTTTGAGCAAGCCGCAGAGGCGATCCTCCGGGGCGGAGCCGCGGGATTCGGCGAACTGGCCGCGGAGCACTTCTCGTCCCGCATCGGGTCGCATCCCTATGAAAGCGCGCCTGCCGATCACCCGCTGTTCCTCGCGCTGGCCGACATCGCGGCGCGCGCCGACGTGCCGATCGAGCTCCACATGGAGGCGGTACCACGTGACCTGCCCTTCCCCAATCCCGCGTTGATGGGACCGCCGAACCCGCCGGCCGTCCACGAAACATTTCGGCCCTGGAGCGACTGCTGGAGCACAACCCAAGACGCGTGTAATCTGGCTGCACGCCGGCTGGGACCTGTCCGGCTACCGGACCGTGCCCCTCATGCGTTCACTACTGAGCCGACATCCCAATCTCTACATGAGCCTGAAAGTTGATAAGGGCGGCGCGCCGGACACGTCGCCGTTTGCGCCGAGCGGGGACCTCAAGCCGGGCTGGGCGGCATTGCTGCAGGACTTCCCCGATCGGTTTGTCATCGGGAGCGATCAGTTTTTCGATGAAGCCCCGCGGCGCATCGCCGCGGCACGCCGCCTCGTTGATGCGCTTCCGCCTGAGGTGGTCAGGCTCATCACGACCGAGAACGTGAAACGCCTCTATGACGTTCCGAGCCTGATGCCGTGACGGTGCGCCGATAGAAATTAGGAAGCGGGCGGGATTGTTCCTCGACAATGGAATCTCGTTCGGGCCTCCGAAATCCGCAAGGGATCCTAGATTTCCTCAGAGATTTGGACCCAGTGTTCCTCTGGATGCGACGAAGGAACGCCGGGCGCCCTTTCTCGTTCTGATCGGCTTCGTCAAACCGTCTGGTCGAGATCCAGTCCTGGCGGCTCCCCCGGTGGCCTAATGGTGACTAAGCATCCCTCGTGCTGGGCATCAATCTTTGATGAGGGTCTCACTGGAGGGCGAAGTCAAGTCCGCAGCGAGGGCTGTTGCATGCACCCAGCAGACGATGTGCCAATCTACCGGATACGCACTGTCTCGGCTCTCACCGGCATCCCGGCGGGGCGAATTCGCAGTTGGGAAGATGAGTACGACCTACTGCGCCCCGCGAGGACGAAGGGAGGGCACCGGTTCTACTCCAGCCGGGATGTGCAGTTGGTCCGGGAGATACACCGGCTCGTGAAAGAGCAGGGCTTAAGCCTTCAGGCGGTCAAGGCGTGGCTAGAGGTGAGGCAGTCAAAGCCCGCCGTGTCGTGATAGGTGCGGTCCGGACTCCAGCGCCGAGAGATTTCCCCTCATGATAAGTAAACCACTTGAGCCGTCTCTCGCTTGAGTCGAGGTCCTGTCAATCTCCAGGTGACGCCCGAGGCGATCGGCGGCATAGTACACACGAGACCGCAGTCGCGCACCGCCAGTCGGGGTGCGGGGTCCGTTCCCGGCCAGCACCGCCGGACCCGATGCAGCGCGACCTGATCGAGCAGCGAGAGGCTCCCGGCGCCCGCCGGGGCGTCAGGCGTAGACGTTCAACGGATGCCGCTTGAGCGTTTCCCCGAACCTTTTGCGCAGTTGATCGAACATCTCGATGTCGTACTGGCTCACGAAGGTGATCGCCGTCCCGGCGCGCCCGGCGCGAGCGGTGCGCCCAACCCGGTGGATGTACGTTTCGACATCTTCCGGGATGTCGAAGTTGATCACGTGGGAGATCGCCGACAGATCCAAGCCGCGGGAGGCGACGTTCGTAGCGATCAACAACCGCGTCCGCTTCTCGGCGAACGCCCGGAGCGCTTGAAGGCGAGCTCCCTCCCGGAGCCCCCCGTGGATCACGCCGATCGATCCATCCTGCCCGAGCGTCCGAGCCAGCCGGTCGACCCGGAACCGGGTCCGGCGGAAGACCAACCCCGAGGATATATCGTCGTTCCGCAGAAGGCGCCGCAGGGCTTTGACCTTATCCTGCTCCGCGACCTCCAGATAAAATTGTTCGATCGAGTCCACGGTCGGAAGCGCCGCCGCAAGCCGCACCCAGGTGGGGGTGCGCATGCGCTGTTCGGCGATCGTGCGAATCTCCGGCGGGATGGTGGCGGAGAACAGTGCCGTCTGGCGGGATGCCGGGGTCTGCGAGAGGATCTTCGATACATCCGGGAGGAAGCCCATGTCCAGCATTCGGTCAGCCTCGTCGAGCACAGCCACGGTGACCGATCCCAGTCGAACCGTCCCTCGCTGGAGGTGATCCAGCAGGCGCCCGGGGGTCGCCACCGCAATGTGGGGGTGCCGGCGGAGCGCGTCTATTTGCCGGACGATGGAGTGCCCGCCGAACAACGCGACCACGCGGAGCTGCCGCTCGCGTGCCAGGACCTGGAGGTCTTCCGCAACTTGAACCGCAAGTTCACGGGTGGGGACGAGGATCAGCGCTTGAAGGGTTCTGGAGCCGGGGTCGAGCCGCTCGATGATCGGGATGCCGTACGCGCCGGTCTTTCCCGATCCGGTTTCCGCCTGTCCGATCATGTCCTTTCCGCTGCCCATGATCGGAATGCTCTGCCGCTGGATCGGGGTTGGCTCGTCCCAGCCCAACCGGTGAATGGCGCGCAGGATCTCCGGGCGGAGCGAGATTCCCCCAAACGTCGCGGGGGCTAGCTTAGGTGTTGCCTCTACAGGGGCTGTAAGAATACCAATCGCCTCCTTCATGCTCCGGCTGTTCGCCGGGTGCGGCAATGGCCGCGGGATTCGGTGCCGGCATCTGCGCGTGTCTCGCCGGAACCTGCTCCCCATGAAGAAGGCCTGCGACACACAAGGAGGGACGCCGTCGCGGCATCCCTCTCAGAACGCATATATGACGACAATAGAAAGTATACCAGTTTCCCTGCGCGACGTCAAATTCGCCGAGCCCGACGCAAGCGCAAGAGGTGTGGGGTTCCCGACGGGGCCGGGAGCGAGCGCAACCTGTCCGACGAGGGTGAGGGCCAGGACAGGATCTCGATGGACCGACCGCCGGCGGCATTGAGCGCGGCTGGTTGGGGGGCATCACCGGATTTTTGCACGCGGAGGGACGTTGGTCGTTCTGCGCTGAGGGGCGCAAGTCTGTTGAGGATATCCGAGCCTCAGTATCTTTTTTGGTCCGATGTGATTCCCGCGGAATGTGCTTCGGTGTAACAACTTCGTGACGATGTGGCTTTGCGGGAATGCGCGCTCCCCCAGAAGAGTTCATAACAGCTGGGACAGAGCAGTACGATTTTGGCTCCACCCAAAAATCGCAAGAAGGAGGGAAGACGATGCGGCATGTGTTAGCAGTGGCAGTGTTGGGCGCAAGCTTGGCGTTGACCGCTTCCGCGGCGCTGGCGGATGAAAACACGGACCACACACCGATCCAGTTCCGGCAGAGCGAGGTGGTCGTGAATCCCATCGACTCCGGGTCGGCCGTGGTTGCGGGCGTCGCCGCCCCCCAGTCGGTCTACGCCGTCTCTCGCGAAGATAATCGCGAGCGTTAGGCAACAGGTTGCGTCAGCCGTCCGGGCACTTCCGCCGGACGGCTGACGCGGTTTTGTCGACCCCCTCCGGTGCATGCGTGCCGCTCTCGACCTCGCGCCGATAGGGTCGCCGCGCGTCTGCGGCGAAACACCGCCGTCGATGAGCCGTGGACGGGACGTCGTGGTGGTGGGGGCCGGCCCGGGCGGGTCGGCGACGGCGCACTATTTGGCGAAGCTGGGGCTGGATGTCCTCTTCGTCGACCGGTCCGGTTTCCCGCGCGACAAGACCTGCGGGGACGGCCTCACGCCTCGGGCGATGGGGGTGTTGCACGATATGGACCTCCTCCCCGACCTGCTTCGGGCGGGGAAACGCATCACCGGGGTGGAGATCGTCTCCCCCGACGGATCCTCAACCGGAGCCACGATCCCGCCGCTCCCGGGCGTGCCGGGTCCAATGCTGGTGGTCCCCCGGGTGATCCTCGACGATGCGATTCGGGAGCGCGCGCGCCGAAGCGGGGCACGGTTTGAGGGGGGCGTGCTCGTCACCGGAGTCGAGCGGACAGCTCACGGGGTGATCGTTCTCGGCGAGCAGGGCACGCGACGGGTCCGCTTCAGCGCCCGCTGCGCGGTGATCGCGACGGGCGCCTCGGCCCCGCTGCTGATGCGGCTGGGGATCCTCAGGCGGCCGCCGCCGATGATGCTGGCCGCCCGCGCCTACTTCGAGGGGGTCACCGGCCTGGCCGACCGCGTCCACATCCGGTTTGATGGTGTGCCTCTCCCCGGGTACGGGTGGGTGTTCCCGGTGTCGCCCACCACGGTCAACCTCGGGGCGGGATTTTTCCCGTCGTCCCGAAGATTTTCGCGCCTTCCGCCCAATCCGCGGGCGGCGTTCGACCGCTTTGTGCGGAGTCGGCTGATGGCCTCCCTGCTCGGCGGCGCCCGCCAGGCGGGCCCAACTCGCGGATATCCCCTCCGGGTCGACTTTCCCCGATCGCCCGTGTTTGGCGACGGCGTCCTGTTGGTGGGCGAGGCGGCGGGGCTCGTCAATCCGCTGACGGGCGAGGGCATCGATTACGCCCTCGAGTCGGCCCAGATCGCGGCGGAGCAGATCGGGAGGATGCTGGGCGCCGGCGGAGTGTCGCCCGGGGGTCTCGAGGAGTACGAGCGGATTCTACGCGCGCGGTTCGAGCGTTTGTTTGTGTTCTGCGGGCGCCTGCGCGACGCTGCGCTGCACCCTCTGCTGCTGAACCGGCTGGTGCGCCTCGCCGCGCGACGCGACGATCTCAAGACGTTGCTGATCGACATCGTGTTGGGCAACCGCCGGACCTCGGAGACGCTGACCGTCAAGGCCGTGCTCAGGAAGGCCTTCGCGCTCGCCAGATCGTGAAGCCGCCCCCGACGCACGCGACGGTGCCGGTGGGACCGTTCGCCGGATCGGTGAAATCCTCTCGCGAGGTCAATCAGCCGAGCATCAAGCGATCGACGACCATGGCGCCGAACAGCAGCGCGAGATACACGATCGAGTAGCCGAACAGCGCGGGCGCGGCGCGGGGCACCCGGCCGAGCGCGACGAGAACCGCCAGAGCGACGAAGACCGCGTTGAGCCCGAGCGCCGCGGTGAGGTAGAGACCGCCCAGCGCGTGCAGGGGATAATACAGGAGCAGGGTCGCCGCCGACAGGACGATCGAGTAGAGGAGAATCTGCCTGCGGGTCACTCCTTCGCCACGCACCACCGGCAGCATCGGAACGCCTGCCGCCCGGTAGTCATCCGTTTTTCCCAGCGCCAGCGCCCAGAAGTGCGGCGGTGTCCAGAGGAACACGATGGCAAACAGGACCACCGCCGGCAGTCCCACGTGCCCGGTGGCGGCCGCCCAGCCGACCAGAGGAGGGACGGCGCCCGCGGCGCCGCCGATGACGATGTTCTGCGGGGTCGTTCGTTTGAGCCAAAGCGTGTAAACGCCGACATAGAAAAGGATCCCCATCGTTGACAGGACGGCGCTCAGCGGATTGACTCCCCAGGCCATCACGACGATGGAGAGGAGTCCGGTGGCGACTCCAAATCCCAGCGCCTGCGGTGGGCGCAGCCGCCCCGCGGGAACGGGGCGCAGGCACGTTCGCTGCATCAGCGCATCGATGTCGCGATCGACGTACATGTTGAAGGCATTGGCGGACCCGGCCGCGAGCGTCCCGCCGAACAGCGTGAGCAGCACGACGCCGAGCCCGACGTGGTGCGGTGCGGCCACCACCATCGACGTCGCCGTAGTGATGAGCAGCAGCATGATGATCCGCGGCTTCATCAGCGCCGCGTAGTCCCGGATTACCCGCAGCGTCCCCGCCGGCGCTGTGGTCTCCCAACCGATCGCGCCGGTCGATTCATCGATAGATCCCCCGGCGATCGTGGGCATCGCTTTGCGCCCGGGTCGGTCGAGGGCGCCGCTTGGTGCCGGGGCCGGGGACGGCTTCCCCAGCGTGCTCAGGACCACGAGCGTGCCGAACAGGAGCGCCGCCGTCCCGAGGTGCGCGCCGCGGACGACCGGGGTGAGCCCCGTGACGATGTTCAGGATGCCCAGGCCAACTTGGATCACCACGAGCGCCGCGGCGAGGTGCGCCGCGGCCGCGATCGCGCGTCCGCCCACCCGCGAGGCCGACGCGGCGGTGGCCAGGACGAGCCCCAGCACGAGCAGGGCCCATGCGCGGTGCAGCATGTGGATGTGGGTTCCCGGGTCGGCGGGCAGGAGGACCGGCCCGCGGCACAGCGGTAGGTCGGGGCACGCGAGCCCGGCGCCGCTCGCGGCGACATACCCGCCGATCAGGATCATCACATACGTCGCCGCCACCGCGGCCTGGACAAGACGGTGGAACGAGCCCGGCGGGGGAGGGGCACCGGCCGTCCCCCGCACGGCTCCCGCCGCCTGGATCACCAGGCCGGCCAGGAAGAGCGTCGCCACGCCGAGGTGCATCACGACGAGCGCGGGGGTGAGGGCCAGCTTGACGGTCAGCGCACCAAGGATGATTTGGACGACGACGATGGCCAGCATCCACAGGGCCGTGGAGGCGGCCCCGGGGACGGCCCGGCGAACCCGATATGCCGCGAGCACCGTCGCCACGACGAGCACGCTGACCAGCGCCGCCACCAACCGGTGCGAATACTCGATGAGTACCGGTCCCTGCAGCGGCGGGATGAGGCGTCCGTGACACGTCGGCCAATCCGGACACGCCAGCCCGGATCCTGAGATCCGAACCAGCCCCCCGAGCAGGATCAGCAAGTACGCAGCGACCGCGGTCGCCACGGCGAGCGTCCGGTAGGCCCGCATCGCGGCGCCGGTCGTTCGGATCATCCCGCCTCCTCGGATAGGCTGGCGTGTTGGGCGACGCACAGATTCGTAGCCCGGCACAGGGCCTGGTACTCCCTGCCCGGGTCCTCTGGCCTATTCGACGCGTCTCGTGCATCCCTCCTGTTCCGGGCGGCGGCAACGCCCCAGAAGGGTGGAGCGCATCTTCCGGCGGAATTCTGGGGAATACTTCTTGTGAGGGGCGGGTTCGACAATTCAGGGGCGGGAGATGAGCGTGGAACGGTTGGGCCGTGTGCTTGCCGCCGCGGCGATCGGGCTCGGGTTGTCATTGATCCCGATTTCCGCGACCGGGACGCCGTCCGCCCAGGAGATTCTCCTCCGGGTGCTGAGGGCGAACGCGGATACCCCAGATCTCGCGTCGGCGGACGTGCTCTTCAAACTGCGGATCAAGAAGCCCCTCAGCGATCCTCCGGACTGCGAGTTCAGCGGAACCATGGAGCTCGTCGGCGGCCGCCAGACGGTCAAGATCGGTCGGCACACCGCGGGGCTGGTGTGCTGGGCCGTTGACAGGTATGTGCTCGGCCGTCTCTTCGAAGCCAGCGAGCCGCTGCAGAACTTTTTCTCGCGATTCACCTTCCAGGTCCTGGGGGAGAAACTGGTCGGCACCGACCATTTCTTCCTGCTGCAAGGGCGGGCGCGAAACCCGAAGAACAACCCGACGGGGTTGAACGGCTGGGTTGACTACGACCGGGGGCTGGTGTCCGAGGGGACCGTGATCTTCACCTGGGGCAGCGTCGATTCCGAACAACGGTACGGGCGCGTCAACGGCGCGTGGGTGCTGACCTACCAATACCTCTACGCTCCTCGGTTCGACGCCAACCTGGAAATCTTCTACAGCAACTTTCGCTTCGCGCAGTAAGCCCAAATTATCGTCTGAATGTCCCGGACTCGCCGCGCAGGACCGCGTCGACTTCGTCGAGCGTGGCCAGGCACACATCGCCGGGATAGGTCTGCTTGAGGGCGGCCATCGCCGCGCCGTACCGCAGCCCCTCGGCGCATCCGGTCGCCAGGTAGCCGTAGAGGAACCCCGCGGCGAACGCATCGCCCCGTCCGATCCGATCGACGATTTCTGTGGGGTAGGCGGGTTGCCGGTACGTGCCCGTGTCGTCCTCGGCCAGGGCGCCGTCGCCCGCGAGCGTGAGCACCAACGCTCGGCACCCGAAGCGCGCCCGCAGCCTGCGCACCGCCGCGTCGGGGCCCCCCCGCTCGCCGAAGACCGTGCCGGCGTCTCGGTGGCTCAGGAGCACGATGTCGAGACCGTGCAGAAGCGGTTCCAGCCGGCGGCACGCGGCCGCAGGGTCCCAGAGCGTCGCCCGGTAGTTGGCGTCGAAGGAGACCCCGATGTGGCGGCTCCTGGCCTCGGCGAGCGCCCGCTCGACGAGGCGGGCGGCGTTCGGGCCGAGCGCCGGGGTGATCCCCGTGAGGTGAACCATCCGCGCTCCGTCGAGCAGCGCCCACGCCACCGCGTCCGGATCGATCGAGGCGAACGCGGAGTCATGGCGGTAGTAGTGGACTTCCCCTGCCCGAGGGGCGGCCCCGGGCTGCACCAGCATCAACCCGACGCGGCCTTCGAGCGCCCACAACACCCCGCTGACGTCGACCCCAAACCCGCGGATGGCGGTCGCGACCCGCCGCCCCAGAGGGTTCGCCGGCAGCTGAGAGATCCACGCGGTGGAGACACCCAGGTGGGCGAGGCCGGCACACACGTTGGCCTCCGCGCCGCCGACGTGGACGGCAAGCGACGCGGCTCCCTCCAGGGTGTCGTTCCCCCTGGGAGTGAGCCGGATCAACGTTTCTCCGATGCCGACGACCGTGGCCATGGCCGCGTCTCCGAAGGGCGGACTCAGAGGGCGGCGAGCGACCGGCGAAGGATCTCGATCCGGGCGCGGAGGGCGCGGGTGTCCACCCGGGCGTTCCCGGGACCCACCAGCGCCGAGCCGATCCCCAAGGCGGCGGCGCCCGCTTTGAACCACTCGCCGACGTTCTCGGGGGTCACCCCTCCGGTGGGCAGGAGGCGCGCCTGGGGGAGAGGGGCCAGAATCGCCCGGATGTGGCGCGGGCCGCCGGTCTCCGCCGGGAAGATCTTGACCAGCTCGGCGCCGGAGTCGAGCGCCTGGACGACCTCGCTGGGGGTGAACGCGCCCGGGACCGCCAGCACGCCGCGCCGCCGCGCCACCGCCCCCATTTCCGGAGAGAGGGACGGGCTCAGCAGGAACTGCGCCCCCGCAGCGACCGCCTGCTCGGCCGTCTCGCCATGGGTGACCGTTCCCGCGCCCACGAGCACCTGGGGAAACTTTGCCCGCAGCCCCCGGATGACCGCGGGCGCATCCGGGACCGTAAAGGTGACCTCGATCACCGGGAGGCCGGAGCCGGCCAGCACCTCCGCGGCCTCCGCGGCCCACTCCGCAGACGCGGTGCGGATGATGGGGACGACCCGCGCGCGAAGGATCGCCTGGAGCACCTCGGCCGTTCCGGTGGCGGTCGTCACGGCGGCCTCACGGGACCGTTCTGGCCTGGCGGCGGTGCCAGTCCTCGGCGAAGAGATTGAAGTGCTGGCGCCGGTACGGGTGGGCCGTCACGACGTCTTCATTAAAGGTCACACCGAGCCCGGGTCCCTGGGGGAGCGGGAAGTAACCATCCTCCACCTTGGGGACCCCCGGCGCCGCCTGCTCGACAAATGGCTCGGCGAAGTCGTTGAAGTATTCCTGGATCTTGAAGTTGGGGGTTGAGGCCGCGATGTGCAGCGCCGCCGCGGTTCCCACGGAGGCGCTGACGTTGTGGGGGGCCACCAACAGCCCGTGCGTCTCCGCCATCGCTGCGATTTTCTTCGTCTCGAGCAGCCCCCCGCAGTGGGTGATGTCGGCCTGACAGATCTGCGCCGCCCCCGACGCGAACAGATCCCGGAACTGCGTCCGGAGATGCAGCCGTTCGCCCGTGGCGACCGGGATCCTGGTGCTGCGTGCCACCTGGACGAGCGCCCCGAGTTGGTCGGGCGGGACCGGCTCCTCGATCCAGCTCGGCGCAACCCGCTCCAGGTCGCGGGCGAGGCCGATCGCCTGGGCGGCGGTGAATCGCCCGTGCATCTCGATAAGGATCTCCACGTCGGGCCCGACCGCATCCCGAACGGCCTCCACCATCTCGACGCTCCGCGCGTGCTCGGCGCGTTCGAGTTCGGCGACGCCGGCGCCGAAGGGGTCAAATTTGAGGGCGCGGTACCCCCTCGCCACCACCTTGCGGGCCGCCTGCGCGAACGCCTCCGGGGTGCGTTCCCCGGTATACCACCCGTTGGCATAGGCCTTGATCCGGGGGCGGCACGCCCCGCCCAGAAGCCGGTAGACGGGTTGGTCGAGGGCTTTGCCGACGATGTCCCAGCAGGCCATTTCCACGATCGCGATGGCCGTCATCTCGGTCGCGCCGGGGAGTTCGAAGTCGTCCCGAGTGATCCGCGCCACCAGGGCCTCGATGTTGAACGGATCGCTCCCCAGGACGTACCGGTGCGCGATCGCCTCGAGGTACGCGGCGACGGGCTCCTCGCGGTTGACCGGCCGCGCCTCCCCGATCCCTTCGAGGCCGTCGTCGGTGCGTATCCGGGCGAATACGAAATTCCGCCACGCCGAGCCCATGGTGTAGACTCTGACCTCCGCGATCCTCACCGGCGGCGACCCGCGCCGATCCCTGCGCGGCCGCGTGACCGTGGGGCGTGCCGGGCGGCGTTGCCCAGGCGGGTTGTCTGTTCGATCATCGCACGGCTCATCCGGCCAGATGCTTGGAGAACCAGTCGAGGGTCATTCCCCACGCGTCCTTCGCCGCGGCCGGCACGTAGCGGAGGTTCGTGTCGTCGAAGAAGTTGGCGCCGGCCTTCGGCTCCAGCTTGACGATGAACGGCAGCCCGGCCTTCTTCATTGCGGTGTCGAACTGCGTGATGCCCTCTTCGTCGCGCCGCTCGTCCTCGCCGTAGATTTCCAGCACCCCCGCGCTCAGCGTCGACACCACGCGGGGCGAGGGGACGGCACCCGAGATGGCGACCGCGGATCGCACGTCCGGGTTTGAGGTCAGGAGCAGCCAGATGAGATTGCCCCCGATCCCCACGCCCATCGCGCCGACCCGGGACTTCGCCACCGACGGCCGCGTCTCCAGGTACCGCACGGCGGAGTTGAGGTCCTGGAGGATCTGTGGCGGCCCCATGGCCTGAAGGGCTGCGGTAATCTTCGCGGGATCGCCGAGCTTCTCCACCCCCCCGCTTCGCGAGGTCATGTCCGGGGCCAGTGCCACGTACCCGGCTTTGGCGAGTCGGCGGGTGATGTCCTTGAAGTGCTCGGTCAGCCCCTGGCTGTCGTGGATCACCAGAAGGCCCGGATAGACGTCCTCGGCCCGAGGGCCGGATAGGTACCCCAGCAGCGTGCCGGTGACGCCCGGATACTGCACCATGCCGGCGGTGATGGCGGGGTCATCCGGTTTGACCGTGACGCCCGAGGCGGCCTCCTTGTCGGGGGGGTCGCCCGGTCTCGGCGGGGTCGCCGGTTGAGCGGTCGCCGCCTGCGCCGGCCCGGGCAACATCCCGATGCCCCCTCCGAGCGCCTGCCCTCCGTAGAGGAAGGCGGCGGTGAGGCCGATTCGCTCCCCCCCGCGCAGGAGCATCCGAAGGAGCTGCCTGCGTCCAAGCCGATGCCGTGGATCGCCCACTGGTCTCATGTCACGACTCCCCCGCCTCGCGTTATCTATGATCCAACGTTTCTCCTGCCGCCTGAGGTTCCTGCTCGATGAGCGGATCGGGGGGATCCCAGGCCCGGGGGTCGGACGGCAGCACAAGCGCGATGGCCAGCGCCGCGGTCGGGATCAGCGCGGTCAGGTCCATCGCCGTCCTCAGGCCCCAGCGGTCGGCGACGGCCCCCAGGACCGCAACCCCCACCCCGCCCATTCCGACGGCGAACCCGATGATCAGCCCGGAGATCATGCCGATTCGGTCGGGGACCAGTTCCTGCGCCATGACCATCACCACCGCGAACGTGCTCACCACCGCCATGCCGGAAATCGTCGCGGCAAGCAGCGTTAGTATTCCGCTCGTGCGCGTCAGCATCAGCAGCAGGGGGGGGAGGATCGTCATCGAGAAGATGAGCGCGGCCCGACGGCCCCACCGGTCCGCGGCGATGCCGCCGATCAGCGTTCCGATCGCCCCCGCGCCGAGGAACAGGCTCACGAGCGCGCCGCCGTACCGCGGGTCCAGGTGGCGAATGTCCGTAAAGTAGAGGGGAATGAAGCTGGCCGTTCCCACGGAAACCCAGGATCGGAGGATGACGAACACGATGAGCAGGATGAGCACCCCCGTCGCGCCGCGGCGCATACGCGGGTTCGCCGCCGTCCCATGGGCAGGGGGTCCCGCCGGGGTTGCCCACTCCGCTTCCAGGTTCTGACGCTGGCGCGGGCTGATGACCTGCCACAGCAGGATCGCCGCGGGGATACTGAAGATGAGGAGATAGCCTATCCCGTGGACCCCCGCGCTTCCGAGCGCGAGGCTCGCCGCAGCCGGTCCGAAGCCATAGCCGATGTTCCCCCCCACGGAGAAATAGGACATGCCCGTGGCGCGCCGCTGACCCGCGGCCAGCCCGGCGTATCGGTACCCCTCCGGGTGGAACGCGGCGACCCCCAGGCCCGAGATTAAGATCAGGAAGATCGTGAGGGCATAGTGGGGCGATAGGACGGCGAGGGTCATCCCCACGCCCGCCAGGAGCGCGCCGACCGGCATCAGCCACCGCATCCCGATCCGGTCGCTCAGCACGCCGAACGCCGGCTGGATCACCGAGGAGCTGATGTTGGCCATCAGCACGATGAAGCCCACCCCCGCGTAGGAGAGGTGGAACAAGGCCTTGAAGACCGGGAGGAGTGCCGGGATCGCGCCCTGCGACAGATCGGTAGCGAAGTGCCCGTAGCTGAGGGCGGCGAGGATGCGGCGGTTCACGGGAACCGATTCGACGGTGCACGGGACGGGACCTTGACTGCGCGCATCGCCGGTGCACGCGCCGGCGGGTGGGATCGGAGGAGGCGGAGGATGGCCGCGGAGCTCTCTGGGCAGGTGATCATCGTGACGGGCGCGGGCCGTGGGATCGGGCGGGCGGTGGCCGCCGATCTGGCGGAGGCCGGCGCGCGGGTGGTGCTGGTGGCGCGAACGAACGACGACCTGGTGCGCGCGGTAGAAGCGATCGGAGAGCCGCGGGCCACGGCGGTCCCGGGCGACGTCACCGATGAAGCCACCGCCGCCGCGGCGGTGGCTCGGGCGCGGGAGTGGGGAGGTCGCCTCGATGCCGTCGTGAACAATGCCGGGGTAGGGTGGCGCGGAGCCACCCACGAAATGCCGGCGGCGGAATGGCGCCGGCTGCTCGATGTCAACCTGACGGGGGTGTTCCTCTTCACCCGCGCCGCGCTCCCGCCAATGCTGGCGCAGCGGCGCGGGCACATCGTGAACATCGCCTCGGGCGCCGGACGCGCCGGCTCGCCGGGGAACGCGGCCTATTGCGCATCGAAGTATGGGGTCGTCGGGTTCACCGAAGCGGTGGGGCTGGAGGTCCGAGGCACCGGGGTGAAGGTGAGCGTGGTCGAGCCGGGCGCGGTGCGCACCGACTTCTCCGAAAGCGCCGCGCGCCGGAGTTGGGCGCTGGATCCGGATGACGTCGCCCGGGTCGTCCGGGTGGTCCTCGCCACCGGGCCGAACGTCTGGATCCGAGAGGCGTTCGTCACGCCGTTGGCGGTTCCCAAAGCATGAAGCCTCGGCTGCGTACGCCCCGGCGGGGGCACTAATCCCTGTGGGGGCGTGCTGCGGCGTCGGGCCCCAAGACACACCATCCGCGGGGTGCGGAGCATGATGCGCAGGTGTTCACGGATCGGCTTCGGGCGAGCGGCGGCGGGCGCGCTGGCCGCGGTGCTCGCCCTCCCGCTCGCCTCGCCGGGGGCGGTTCCGACGCCGGCGGCGGTCGAGGAAGTCCTGTCGCAGGTGTCGGGCCCGCGGGCGTACGGGCACGTCCTGGAGCTGTCCCAGAAGATCGGCCCCCACGTGGCCGGGAGCCGCCAGGACCGGCCGGCCGGGGCGTACATCGCCGGTCAGCTGGAAAAGGATGGGTACGGGGTGGAGTGGCAGCCGTTTCAGTTTCCGTTCTTCGGGGTGCGCGCGATCGCATTGAGTGTGCCGTCGGCCCCCGCCGTGGTGCTCCATCCAAACGTCATGGTGTATTCGCCCTCGACGGTCGATGGGGGGATCACCGCGCAGGTGGTCGACATCGGGCTGGGGGGACTCGACGACGTTCGCGCGAAGCCACCCGTGGGGAAGATCGCGCTGATCCTGCGCGGCGGGATGACGTTTGCCGAGAAGGTCAAGAACGCGGGCGATGCCGGAGCGCTGGCCGCCATCATTTATAATGCTCAGGCGGGCGACCTGCGCGGTGTCGTCGGCCGGGGCGCGAAGATCCCCGCGGTCAGCTTGTCCGGTGTCGACGGTGAACGCCTGCTCACCCTCGTTCGCGCGGGCCCCCTGACCGTGCACCTTAACGTGCAGACCGTCGACGAGCAGCGCACCACGTGGAACATCATCGCCACCAAGCCCGGCACCCGGGACGCGCACCGCGTCGTGGTGGTGGGGGCGCACCGCGACACGGTGGAGGGGGCCCCGGGGGCCAACGACAACACCTCCGGCGTCGCCACCGCCCTCGAGGTGGCGGAGGTGCTCCGCGGCGTGCCGCTGGCGCTGACCGTCCGGTTCGTGTTCTTCGGCGAAGAGGAGTACGGGCTCTATGGCTCCGAGTACTACGTCCACCACATGGGCGCCGATCCCGTGGTCGGCATGGTGGATCTCGACATGGAAGGGGTGGGCGAGAAACTGCAACTGGCCAGGGACAAGGGCAGCGACGAGCTCGTCCACACCGCGGCCGCGGTCGCCGAGCGCCTCGGTATCAAGGTGACCGTCCAGCCCTCCGGCGGCAGCGACCACCAGAGCTTCGAGGCGGTGGGCGTCCCCACCGTCTTCATCTTGCGGCCCGATGATCCGTACTACGACACCCCGAAGGATACGGTGGATCGGGTGGACCCGAATCTGCTGGCGGTGTCCGCCCGGCTGGCGACGGCGGTGGTGCTGGACGTCGCCGGCGCCGGGCGGTAAGGAACGCAGATCACCGGCCGCACGATCACCGCGGGGACACCAGCGTTTTCGGACGCGATCTAGGACGCCTTGACGTTGGCCCCCACTTTCGTGGTGTCGGTGACAAAGGTGCCGGCCGGAACCTCGACGTCGTTCCCTCTCACCAGCGCCCCGGCCAGCAGTCCCACCGGGCCGAGGACGATCGCGCCGGCGACGGTGGCACCGGCCGCCCCCGCACGGCTCTTGTTAATCATGTCCTTCGAGACCACCACGTCGGTGAGCTTGATCGGTTTGCCGTCCACCCCGGTCGCGGAGATGAATCCGACGACCACCTTCGCGCTCTTGCCGAAGACGCCCGGTTTGCCGACCTGGGTGACGGTTCCCGACGCCGGCGCGCCCGCCCGGAGGATCACGTGCCGGTTCACGATCACGTTGCCCGTCACCTTGAAGTGCACCCGGTTGCCCGCGGTCGTCTTCCGGGAATCGACCCCGGTGACGAACTGCAGTCCGATCGGAGTCCCCGCCGGAACCCACACCATCGTCGCGGCCGCCGCCGGCGCACCGCTGAGGCTGACTGTCAGCGCCATCGCCGCGGCGATGGCCAGCGAGCTTCCGGCGTGCGTTCGTTGAGTCTGCATCGCGTCATCTCCCGTCGTGGGACCGTCATCGTGGGTCCCACGTGACCTCGACGGACCCGGTTGGGGAAAAGTTCCCTTCGGATGATGCCCCACGGACGCCGAGTCTAACCGTCGCCGAACATCGCACCCTCATCGTTCCGGCGGTACGTGTGCACCTCGTCAGCCGTGAACCACAGCGGCACCTCGTGGGCCGCCTCGTCCACGGTCCCCGAGGCGTGGATCAGGTTGCGGACCGGTCGGCGGCCGGCATTGGCGACCGTCGGCGCGTCGATCGAGAAGTCGCCGCGGATCGTGCCCGGTTCGGCGAAGACCGGTAGGGTCTTCCCGACGATCTTTCGGGTGACGCTGACCGCGTGCACGCCTTCCAGGACCGCGGCGATCACCGGCGTGGTCTGCATGAAGTCGATCAGCCACTGGCGGACCTGGCGCCCGATTTCCCCGGCGTCATCCGTCCCCATCATTACCCGGACGTCGAGTCCATAGCTCTCGAACGCCTCGAGCGTCTTGCCGCCGATCACGCGGATCCACGCGTCGTCATCGGGATAGTGCCGCTCCAGCACCTCCCGAGTCGCCCGCACCATCTTCAGCCCCACGATCTTCAGCCCGACCCGCTCCAGCCGGGCCAGGATGGTCCCGGATAATGCGCGCTGGACCCCGTCGGGTTTGATCAGGATCAACGTGCGCTCATGACGGACGTCTGCCACTCCCATCCCCCCACTGTCCTTCGCTCTAGTATCCGATCGCGCACCCGTCGGGTCTGGGATCGGATCCACCCGCGTAAACGTGGTCGTCCGGATTCACGAGGATCACCTGGACCCCTCCGCTCGAGGGCCTGGGGACGACCACGCGGTGGCCCAGTGTGCCCAGCTGCTCGTAGGTCGCGGGTGGGAATCCGCCTTCCATCCGCAACTCGAACGGCGACCGGATGGTGGCCGGATCCGTGGCCGGGAAGCTGAACCAGCGCGGTTGCTCCACAGCCTCCTGGACATTCATCTGGTGATGCACGATGTTGCTGAAGACCTGAAAGTCCCACGGGGCCTGCGCGTCTCCCCCCCGGGTCGCCCAGGCGAGATGCGGGCGTCCCTGCCGGGTCGCCAGGAACGCCATGAGCGTGTGCATCGTCCGCTTGCCCGGCGCGATGCGGTTGGGGTGACCGGGTTCGAGGCTGAACCCTCGCCCGCCGCGGTTGTTCAAGAGGATGCCCGTGCCCTCCACGACCTCCCCGCACCCGAAGGCGGCGGACAGACTCGTGATGTAGCTCACGACGTTCCCATCCCGGTCCGCGACCACGAACGCCGTCGTCTCGCCGACCCGTTCTTGGAGCACGCCCGCGGCGACCACCGCCTGGGCCCGCCGAGGGTCGATCGCCCGTCGGCGCTCGCGGGCGTACGCCTTACTCAGCAGGCGGTCGAGCGGGTTGGACACGAACCGAGGATCCCCCACGTACGCGAGGCGGTCGGCAAAGGCCAGCTTCTTCGCCTCGACCGCGAGGTGGACCGCCTCGGCCGACCCCCACGGCAGCTCGCCCAGGCTATCTTCTTCGAGGAGGTTCAGCATCTCGAGGAGCACGAAACCCTGGGAGGGTGGAGGGGTGCTGTGGATCACCAGGTCTCGATGGACGGTCGTCACCGGTGCGCACACCTCGCTGTGGTGTGCGGCCAGGTCCGCGGCTCCGAGCAGCCCGCCGTGCGCACGCGCGTAGGTTGCGACGGCCTCGGCCAGCGGTCCCTCGTAGAACGTCCGCGCCCCCTGCTCGGCGATCGCGCGGAGCGACCCGGCCAGGTCGAGCTGAACGAAGACCTCTCCGGCACGGGGCGGACGGCCGTGGGGAAGGTAGATCTGCGCGGAGGAGGGATAGCGGGAGAGGACGGGGGCAACCTCCCCGAACCACGCCGCCACTTTTTCGCTGATCGGGAAGCCGGACGCGGCGTAGTGGATCGCCGGCTCCAGCAGCCGTGCCAGCGTAAAGCGGCCGCTCCCCCACTGCGCGAGCGCGGTGGCCATCGCGTCGATCGCCCCCGGAACCGAGGGGGCCAGCATCCCGCGAAGCGGCATCGTGTCGTATCCGCGCCCCGCGAAGAATTCCGGCGTCGCCCCTTGGGGTGCCGCGCCGCTGCCGTTCAGGGCGACCACCCGGCTCAGAGCCGCCTCGTAGTACAGGAGGAAGGTGTCGCCCCCGATGCCGGTCATCATCGGCATGACCACGCCGAGGACGGCCGCGGCGCACACGGCGGCGTCGATCGCGTTGCCGCCTTCCTCGAGCACGCGCAGCCCGGCGGCCGACGCGAGGGGGTGGTCGGTGCCCACCAAGCCGCGCTGGGCCAGGACGACGCTCCGTCCCTGCGTGCGGTGCGTCATGAAGAGACCTCCAGCATTGGGATCCGCGCGCCCACTCCGTTTATTATACTGATCCGCGGCGGAATGGGAAGAAACGGGAACGTCCGGCGGCGAGTCGTCCACACGACGGGAGCAGGGATGGATTCCGGCAATCGCCAATCCTCACGCCGTGCGATCGCTTGCCCGTCTCTCCATCCTGTGCGTCTCCGCTCTGCTGCCCGCGTTCGGCCACGTCTCCTGGCAGCCGCGGTCGGCGGAGGCGGCGTCCGGCGTCCCCTCCGCCGTGGTCGTCGCCGAGGGGGTGACCGAGGACGCCACCTCGTCCAACAACGAGGTGAAGATGGTGCGCGACCCCGCGGTCGGGCTGGTGGTCGCCTACGCCGAGAACGCGGGGGGCACCGCCCAGGTCGTGCTGGCGGTTTCGCACGACGGGGGGAGGCGCTGGTCGCTCCTGGCGCGGGCGAGCGGAGGGGCGGTGCCGTCGCGGCTCCCCGCGCTGGGGCTCGACCGGGCCGGGCGGCTGCACGTGATCTGGACCCGCTACGACGACGGAGTCGGCAAGATCTACTACCGCGTCTGGCAGGGCGGGTGGGTCGCGCCGCAGGCGCGGATTTCCCCCGCCCCCGGGTACGCGGGGTTCCCTTCGCTCGCGCTCGACGGCCAGGGCCGGCCCCAGGTCGTCTGGTACGGGATCCGCGGAAGCTCGACGCCCGCCTCGACCCGGCACGGATCGATTTACGAAATCTTCTACACGGGGTTTGACGGCCGGGCGTGGTCGCCGCCGCGGTTGATCTCCGCCGGCCTCCCCGATTCGGTGAACCCGGCGCTCGCCGCCGATCGGACCGGCCGGCTTCGCGCCGCCTGGTACCAGTCCGACGGCCGAGTCTACCAGGTCCGCTACGCGGAGCGCACGGCCGTTTGGGGCGAGCCGGAGACCGTACTGGCCACCCGCTCGGACGCCTTCAACCCTGACATCGCCGTTGACGCGAAAGGGCAGGCCGTGCTCGCCTGGGAGCAGCACGACGGCCTCGCGTCGACGATCCGCTTCACGCGGCGCGTCGGGGGTCGGTGGGAGGCTCCCGCGGCCCTCTCGGACAGTCGGCTCCCGGCGCACCACCCCTCGGTCAGCGTCGCCCCGTCGGGAGCGATCTGGGTCGCCTGGGATCGCGACGACGGGCAGATTCTCGTGCGGCGCTTCGACGCGCGGTGGGAGCCGGCGGCGCGGGCGGCGGTGGACGGGGGCAACAGTTTTCCGAGCGTGCTGGCCTCGGACCAGGGCGTCGATGTCGTGTGGACCCACACCGCCCAGGGGCGGTCGCAGGTCCGCTACGCGCGGCTCGGCGCCAGGTGAAACGCGCCGAACCGCCCAGCGTGCCGGCGGCTCGGCGCCGGGCGTTTCAGCGCCGGCTCCTGGGCTGGTACCGCCGGCACCACCGCGATCTGCCCTGGCGGCGCACCCGCGATCCCTACCACATCCTCGTCTCCGAAATCATGCTTCAGCAGACTCAAGTGGATCGTGTCGTCCCCAAATACCGGGAGTGGCTGATGCGGTACCCGTCGCTGGAGTCGCTTGCCGAGGCCGGCAACCGGGAGGTGCGGGAGGCGTGGTATCCGCTCGGCTATAATATCCGGCCGGTCCGGCTACGCGACATCGCGCGCGCGGCCCTCCGGCGCCACCATGGCAAAATCCCTCGCACCCGCGAGGAGCTGCTTGCGTTGAAGGGAATCGGCCCCTATACCGCCGGCGCGGTGCTCAGCTTCGCGTACCGCCAGGACGCGCCCATCCTGGACACAAACGTGCGGCGCGTGCTGCGGCGGGTGTTCCTGGGGGATCGGGCGGCGGCGCCGGACCGGTTGCTCTGGGGGTTGTCGGAAGCCCTCCTGCCGCACGGGCAGGTGTACCATTTCAATCAAGCCCTGATGGATTTCGGGGCGACCGTCTGCCGCGCCCGCCGGCCCCGCTGCCCGGCCTGCCCGCTCTCCCGGCTCTGCGCCTCGTTCCCCCTCACCGGGGATGAGCCCGCCGGTGCGGGCTGAGGCTCACAGTCCCATGACGTGGAAGCCGTTGTCAACGAAGAGCACCGCGCCCGTGACGCCTCGGGCGAGCGGGCTCACCAGGAACGCCGCGGCATCCGCGACCTCCGCGGGGTCGGTGTTCCGGCGGAGCGGGGAGCGCTCTTCCATGATGCCGAGGATCCGGCTGAACCCCTGGATCGCCCGCGCCGAGGTGGTCTTGATCGGGCCCGCGGAGATGGCGTTGACTCGAATTCCGCGCGGGCCGAGGTCGCTGGCCAGATACCGGACGGACGCCTCGAGCGCGGCCTTGGCCACCCCCATCACGTTGTAGTTGGGCATCACCCGGTCCGACCCCAGGTAGGTCAGAGTCACGATGCCCGCCCCGGGCCGCAGCACGGGGAGGAGGTGGCGGGCCGTCGCGGCGAGGGAAAACGCGCTGACCTCCAGGGCCAGGGCGAATCCCGCTCGCGAGGTATCGACGTAGGCCCCCGCCAGGTCCTCCCGGTTGGCGAATGCGATGCTGTGGACGAGGGCGTCCAGACTCCCGACCTGAGCCTGAATCGACCCCGCCAGCTTCGCGAGGTCCTCGTCCCGGGTGACGTCGCAGGGAAGGATCACCGGGTCGGCGAGGGCGCTGGAGAGCTCGCGCACGTCCTTTTCCTGCCGTTCGCCCTGGAAGGTGAAGACGAGGCGGGCGCCCTCGCGTGCAAACGCCTGGGCGATGGCCCAGGCGATGCTCCATCGGTTGGCCACCCCCATGACCAGCGCGGTCTTGCCGGCGAGCAGTCCACTCATCGCGTGCGCCTCCCTGGCGTCTTGGACCGGACTCCCCGTCCCCCGGCGGCCCGGCCGGTACCTTTCCCGCCGGACGCCATCCACGGGGGGAATCCCCCGTACTTCGCGGACGGACACAGGTCGCGGAGCGGGCACGAGGCGCACAGGGGCCGGCGCGCGTCGCAAATCTCGCGACCGAAGTAGATGAGCCTGAGCGAGAACTGGCTCCACGCCCCCCGGGGAATCACGGCCATGAGATCCTGCTCTATCTTGTCCGGATCGTTGTGCGCGGTGAGGGCCAGCCGGCGCGAGAGGCGCCGGACGTGCGTGTCGACGACGATGCCGGGGACCCCGAAGACGCTGAGCACGACGTTTGCCGTCTTCCGTCCCACGCCGTCCAAGCGGACCAGGGCCTCCATCGTCCGCGGGACCTCTCCGTTGTGGCGCTCGAGGAGCAGTCGGGCGGTGCTCTGGATGGCTCGCGCTTTCGCGCGGAAGAACCCGGTGCTGTGGATCGCCCGTTCAAGCGCCTCCCGCTGGGCGCCGGCGAAGTCGGCGGGGGTGCGGTAGCGCTGGAAAAGCGCCTCCGTCACCGCATTGACCACCGCGTCGGTGCACTGCGCGGAGAGGATGGTGGCGACCAACAGCTCGAACGGGGAGGAGTGCCGGAGCGGGATGGCGGCGCGCGGGTATCGGAGGGCGAGCCGTCGCACGATCGCCCCGGCGCGGCGCGTGCGCGCGGCCGGGGTCTCGCGGGGCAGGCCGGCGCCGGTCCGCCCGGCAGTCGTTCCCAGTCGTGCGCCCGCGCCCCCCACGTGCTTCACTCTATCGTGGGCGTCTGTGAGTGTCAATTTGGGATGCGCGGCGAAGCGTAAGGAGGATCTGCGCGACGCCCGAGGCGCGATGGGGCGATGTCGGCGGTGCGTCTCCAGGAGACGGGGGCGCGGGCGAGAATAGCCGAGGGGGACTGGGGAGGTGACGCAATGGATTACGCAGCGCGGGTGCAGTCGGCGCGGCGGTTGATGGGCGAGCAGCAGATCGACCTGCTTGCCCTGGCGCCAAACGACGACATGCGCTATCTGTTGGGATACGTGCCGCACCCCGACGAGCGCCCGTGCTACCTGCTGGTGGACTCCGTGGGGAGCGCGTTTGTCGTCCCGTCCCTCAACGCCACCGAGGCCGCGCAGCACGTGACGCTGCCGAGCTTCGCGTACAGCGACGCCGACGGCCCCGCCGCGGCGCTGGCCGCGGCCCGGCGTGCCCTCGGTGGGCGGACGCCGAGTCGGATCGCCGTGTCCGACACGATGCGCGCGGACTTCGTCCTGACGCTGCGGGCCGCCTACCCCGATGCCGGGCTCGCCCTTGGGTCGCTGGTCCTCGCCCCGCTGCGTATGCGAAAGTCGGCCGAGGAGATCGAGCTGATCAAACGGAGCGGCCTGCACGCCGATCAGGCGATGCGCGACGCGTGGGGGGCCTGCCGGGTCGGCGCTACCGAGCGGGAAATCTCCGAGGCCGCGGCGGCATCGTTTCGCCGGTCCGGATCGGAGGAAGTGCTCTTTGCCCAAGTGGCGTCCGGTCCGAACGGCGCGTTTCCACATCACCACTCCGGCAGCCGTGCGCTGCGTCCCGGCGACGCGGTGACACTCGACCTGGGGGGCCGCCTCGACGGCTACGCGTCCGACCTGACCCGGGCGGCGTTCCTGGGCACGCCCCCGCCGCGGTATCTTGAGGCGCACCGAGCGGTCGAGGCGGCGGTCGTGGCGGGCATGGCGGCCGCGCGGCCCGGCGCCCTTCTCAAGGACGTGGACCTGGCAGGGAGGGGCGAAATCGCCCGCGCGGGGTTCGGTGAGTACTTCATCCACCGCATCGGGCACGGGCTGGGCCTCACCGGCCACGAACTGCCGAGCGTCACGCACCTGAACGCGCAGCCGATTGCGGAGGGCATGGTGTTCTCGGTTGAGCCGGGGATCTACATTCCCGGGGAGTTCGGCGTGCGCCTGGAAGAGATCGTGTACATCGCCCGGGATGGCGCGCACCGGATCAGCCTGCTCCCCCGGGACGTGCACCAAGTTCCCGCCGGGTGAGGATCCTCCCCCCGGCCGAGGCGCGGGAGCGGCGCCTGAGCTAGTCGAGCCCGCTCCGCCCCTTGGCGAGAACGGCGACAACCGCGTCGTGGATCCCGCCGTTCGTGGCGAGGATCTGCCGGCCGTGCAGGTCCAGCCGCCGGCCGCGCAGATCGGTCACCCGGCCTCCGGCTTCCTCGACGAGCAGCGCGCCCGCGGCGAAGTCCCAGGCGTGCGGGCCGATTTCCCAATAGCCTTCGAACTGGCCGAGCGCGATCGCGGCGAGGCTCAAGGCGGCCGATCCCATGTTGCGGATCTTTCCGGCGCCGAGCACGAGGTTGGTGAAATGGTCGAGGTTGATCCGCGTCTCGGCGACGTCGTGCGGGAAACCAGTCGAGAGCACGGCCTGATCGAGGCGGGTCGTCCCCGGGACCCTGAGCCGCCGCCAGTGCGACAGGTCTCCCCACCCTCCGGGGTCGGCGGGGAGGTCGGCCAGTTCGGCGGCGAAGGCGCCGCGATCCGCCTCCGCCGCGTAGACTTCGCCGAAGATGGTGTTTAGGATCACCCCGGCGATCGGCCGGCCGTTCCGCTCGAGCGCGATGCTCACCGCGAACCACGGGATCGCACGGGCGAAATTGAACGTCCCGTCGAGCGGATCGATCAACCAGGTGTACTCGCCCTTCCCCTGGGGACCGCCCTCTTCTCCGAGAAAGGCGTGGTCTGGGAACGTCGATCTGAGCATCTCGACGATCGCCGCCTCGGACGCACGGTCCGCCTCGGTGACCGGATCGTTTCGACCCTTGAAGTCGACCCGGATCCCCCGCCGGAAAGAGGCGCGGTGAATTTCCCCGGCCGCACGGGCGGCACGCAGCGCGGCGACGCTGAACGGTGAGAGGGCGTGCATACCAAAGGCCACTATACGCATCGGCGCCCGCGGTGTCGAGCGGCAGGCGACCCGCTGCGCGCTGCCCGCCCCAGGGTGCAGGAGAGCGTGCGGAGAACCGGAATGGTACACCGACCAGTGGAACGGCGGCAAGAGGGTAAATTTAGATCAGAATGGCGAATCGCCGTGATATTGGAGGGATTCCGCCACGCTGTACCTCAGCGGGATGATCGGTAAGCCGGTCTACGACGCGGCCGGAGAGGCGTTCGACACCGTCTCCGACCTGGTGATTTATCATGGGACCGAGAAGTTCCCGCGGATCTCGGGGGTCCTGCTGAACGGCGACCGCAGCCGCGTCGCCGTCATCCCGTGGGATGCGGTCGCCGAGTTTTCGCCCGGCGGCATCCGGCTCCGCGTGGAGCGCCGCCGACTCGCCCCCCGGCCGCTGCAGCCCGACGAGATTCTCCTTCGCGAAGATATCCTCGACACGCAGGTGGTCGACACCGACGACATCAAGGTCGTCCGGGTCAACGACCTCGAGTTGCGGCAGGTCGGCAACGAGGTGCGCGTGGCCGGGGCGGATGTCGGCACGCGCTCGCTCCTCCGGCGGCTGGGGCTCGAGCCGGTCGTCTGCCGCGCGTTTGAGCGGGTGGGGCGGCCGTTGCAGAACCGGATCATCCCTTGGAACCTCGTCGCCGTGCTCGGCGGGACGATGACCCCCCTGCGATTGAGCATCTCGCGGGAGAAGCTCAAGAATATCCACCCGGCGGACCTGGCGGATCTGCTCGAGGATCTCGATCGGGACGAGCGGGTCGAAGTGATGACCGCGCTCGCCGACGAGCACGCCGCCGACGTGCTCGAGGAAGCCGAGCCGGACGTGCAAACGACGGTCATCCAGGAACTGCCGAGTGAGCGGGCCGCCGATATCCTCGAGGAGATGAAGCCCGATGAGGCGGCGGACGTCCTCGGGGAGCTCCCCGAGGCCCAGGCCGAAGACCTGATCGCCCGCATGGAGGACGATAAGGCCGAGGAGGTCACCCGGCTGCTCCAGTACGAGCCCGAGACCGCCGCGGGCAAGATGACGACCGAGTTCATCGCCCTGTCCGTGTCGATGACGGTGGACCAGGTCATCGCGCGGCTGCGGGAAACCAAGCCGGACTCTGAAACGATCTACTACCTCTACGTCGTCGACGACGGCGGGCGCCTCGCCGGCGTCCTCTCGATCCGCAGCTTGGTCACCGCGGCGTCGGGCACGCCCATCTCCCAGTTGATGCGGGCGGACGTGATCTACGTCCGCGTCGACGCCAGCGTCGAGGACGTCGCGGGGGCTCTGGTGAAGTACGACCTGCTGGCGGTGCCCGTGGTCGAGGAGGACGGCCGGCTCATCGGCATCGTCACGATCGACCACCTCATCGACATCTTGCTGGAAAAGTACGGTCCCCGGAAGCTCGGGGGCGGGTTCGACCTGCTCCGCCGCAAGGCGGCCAGGGAGGGGCCGGGGGTCCGATGAGCTTTACGCCGCCGCTCCTCCGCCGCGCCACCCAGAGTGCGGCGATCAGCCGGCTCATGATCTTTTTCGCCATCATGGGGCCCGGCATCATCACCCAAAACGTCGACAACGATGCCGGGGGGATCACCACCTACTCGCTCGCCGGGGCGGGGTTCGGCTACGCCATGCTCTGGACCATGATCCCGATCACCATCGCGCTCTACGTCGTCCAGGAGATGGCGGCGCGGCTCGGGGCCGTGACCGGACACGGCCTGGCGGACCTGATCCGCGAGCGGTACGGGGTGCGGATAACTACCCTCGTCATGCTGGCCTTGCTCCTTGCCGACTTCGGGAACACGATGGCGGAGTTTTCGGGGCTGGCCGCGGGCGGGGAGATCTTCGGCGTGTCCAAGTACATCCTGGTCCCCATTGGCGCCCTGGCGGTGTGGTGGCTCGTGCTGAAGGGGACGTTCCGCTCGGTTGAGCGGGTGTTTCTCATCGCCAGCGCGTTCTACATCTCGTATATCGTCTCCGGGGTGCTGGCGCATCCCGACTGGGGGCAGGTGCTTCGGGCCACGGTCGTCCCGTCGTTCCAAATCCGGACCGACTACATCATCCTGCTGGTCGGCGTCGTGGGCACGACGATCGCGCCCTGGATGCAGTTCTACCTCCAGTCGGCCGTGGTGGAGAAGCGGATCACCGTCAAGGAGTACGGCTATACCCGGGCCGACGTGCTGATCGGGTCGATCATGACGGACGTGGTGGCCTGGTTCATCATCGTGGCGTGCGGTGCCACGATCTTCGCGCACCACCTGCATGTGGAGACGGTGGGGGACGCCGCGCGGGCGCTCGGCCCGCTGGCGGGGCGGTACGCGTCCGATCTGTTTGCCTTCGGGCTGATCAACGCGTCGCTCTTCTCGGCCAGCGTCCTGCCGCTCGCCACCTCCTACTACGTCTGCGAGGCGCTCGGCTTCGAGGCCGGGGTCGACCGCACGGCCCGGGAGGCCCCCGTCTTCTACGGCCTCTACGCCGCGCTGATCGTCGGCGCGTGCATCGTCGTGCTGCTGCCGAACGCGCCCCTGCTCGCGATTCTCTTCCTCTCACAGGTGGCGAACGGGGTGCTGCTGCCGTTCATCCTCATCTTCATGCTGCTGCTGGTGAACCGGAAGCGGCTGATGGGGAAGTTCACGAACTCGCGCCTGTTCAACGTCATTGCCTGGATCACCGTCGTCGTCATGATCGCGCTGACGCTGGCCTTGGTCATCACCCAGATCTTCCCGATCGGCGGCCCCGCACCCGGGTAAGGCGGATGCGACCGGACCGGCTGGTAGCGACGTTCAGCATCGTGGCGCGCGATCCCGCGGTCGACGAGTGGGGGATCGCGGTGCAGAGCCGATTCCTCGCCGTCGGCGCCGTGGTCCCCTGGGCGCAGGCGGGGGTGGGGGGCGTGGCCACCCAGGCCTGGGCCAACGTGGCGTACGGCCCGGCGGCCCTAAGGTGGCTCCGCGACGGCCTCTCCGCTGCGGATGTGGTCGACCGCCTCGTCGCCGCGGACGAAGGTCGGGATCACCGTCAACTGGGCGTGGTGGACGCCCAAGGTGGGTCGGCGGCCTGGACCGGTCCCCGCTGCTTCCGTTGGGCCGGCCACCGCAGCGGCGTCAACTACACTTGCCAGGGGAACATCCTGGCCGGGGAGGCGGTTATCCTCGCCATGGAGGACTCGTTTCTCGGGTCGCGCGGCCCGTTGTCCCATCGGCTCGTCGCCGCGCTGCGGGCCGGGCAGCAGGCGGGCGGCGACAGCCGCGGTCAGCAGTCGGCGGCGCTGCTGGTCGTGCGCGAAGGAGGCGGGTACGGGGGGTCGACCGATCGGGCGGTCGACCTGCGGGTCGACGACCACGCGTCGCCGATCGACGAGCTCGACCGCCTGCTCGCCCTCCACCGGGTGTTCTTCTCGCCCGCCACCGCCCAGTTGACGCGCGCGGCCGGCAACGTCGTGCGGGAGATGCAGGAGATCTTGACGAAGCAGGGCTACTATCACGGTCCGATCTCCGCCGAGTACGACGCGGCGACCCGCGCCGCGTTCAAGCAGTTCTGTCACATGGAAAACTTCGAAGCGCGCTACCGGGAGGATGAGTTTGTGGACCGCGAGGTGCTGACCTTTATGCGGGGCCGGTACGGCGATGCCTGACGACCGCTGGGCCGGACCGATCCCCACGCTGCACGACGTCGTTCGGGCGCGCCGGATCCTGGCGCCCCACCTGCCTCGGACGCCCCTCCTGCACGCGCCCGCGCTCGATCGGCTGCTCGGCGCGCGGGTCTACGTGAAGTGCGAGAACGTCCTGCCGACGGGCGCGTTCAAGGTGCGGGGCGGGATCAACCTCCTGAGCAGCTTCGGGCCGGAGGAGCGCCGGCGGGGGGTGATCACCGCCAGCACGGGGAACCACGGGCAGTCGATCGCCTACGCCGGACGGATGCTGGGGATCCCGGTCACCATCGGCGCGCCTCTGGAGAGCAACCCCCTCAAGATCGCCGCGATGCGCGCGCTGGGCGCGCGGGTGGTCCTCGAGGGGCGGGACTTCGACGAGGCACGCGAGTGGGTGGAGCGGACGGCGCAGGCCGAGGGGTCCCGGTACGTCCATTCCGCGAACGAGCCGCTGCTCATCGCCGGGGTGGGGACCGCCAGCCTCGAGGTGATGGAGGAGCTCCCCGAGGTTGACGCGATCCTGGTTCCGATCGGCGCCGGGAGCGGCGCGTGCGGCCACTGCATTACCGCGAAGGCGATCAGCCCGAAGGTGGAGGTGATCGGCGTGCAGGCCGAACTGGCCAACCCCGTCTACCGGTCCCTCAAAGAAGGGGGAATGGTCTCCCTGGATCGCATGGAGACCTTCGCCGAGGGGATCGCCACCCGGGTGCCGTTCGCCTTGCCGATCACGATCCTGCGACGCCATCTGGACGACATCGTGCTCGTCAGTGACGACGAGATGATGGATGCGATTCTCCTCCTGGCGGAGGCCGCGCGCCAGACCGCCGAGGGGGCCGGCGCGGCCAGCCTGGCCGCCGCCCTCCGGCTGGGGGTCCGCCTCCAGGGGAAGACGGTCGTGCTCATCTTGAGCGGCGGGAACATTCCCCTCGAGACGCTGAGCGGAGTGTACGATGCCGACCGTGTCCGGCGCGTCGCCGCGCGGCTGCGCCGCGCGACCCCCGACGGCCCGGGGGGCGATGCGCCGTCGACACCGGACGATCGACTTCGGACGACGCGGGTCCCGGGACCGGCGTCCGCTGGGAGGACGGATCGATGAACCACCGCGAGATTGTCGAATCCGCCGTGCGCGGTGAACGGCCGGAACGGATTCCCATCGCGCTGTGGCGTCATTTCCCCGGCGATGACCAACGGGCCGAGAAGCTGGCGCAGGCCCACCTCGCGTTTTACAAACAGTACGACGTCGACATCCTCAAGGTGACCCCGGCGAGCGGGTACTACGGCGACGACTGGGGGCTCCGCGCCGGCTACAAGCCGAACCGGGAGGGGGTCCGCACGTACGGGGACCGCCCGATCAAGAAGGCCACGGATTGGGAGCGGCTGCGCCGACTTGACGTGAGCCAGGGCGCCTACGGCCGCGAGGCGCAGGCGATCCGCATGGTCAGCGAGGCGGTGGGCGCGGAAGTGCACGTGCTCGAGACGGTGTTCAGCCCCCTGTCCATCGCGCGGACGCTGGCCGGGGAGCACGCCAGCGTCCGCTACCTGCGCGAGGATCCCGAGGCGCTGCACAGCGGATTGCAGGTGATCGCGGAGGTCACCCGTGATTTTGTCCGCGGGGTGATGGCGGCGGGGGCGGATGGAATTTTCTTCAGCACGCAGATGGCGACGACCGATCTCCTCACCCGTGAGGAGTACGAGGAGTTTGGCCGGCCGTACGATCTGATGGTGCTCGAGGCCGCGACGACCGGGCTCGTCTTCCTGCACATCCACGGCGTCCACATCATGTTTGATCTCTTCCCCGACTATCCCGTCCATGTCATCAACTGGCACGCGCGCGAGACGCCTCCCAAGATCGCTGACGCCCGCGCCGAGATCGCCTCGACGTGCCTGGCGTGTGGCATCGACGCATGGAACACCCTGGCCAAAGGTACCCCGGATGCCGTGGCGCGGGAGGTCCAGGATGCCATCGCCCAAACGGGAGGACGTGGGCACATCGTGACGACGGGCTGCGTGATGCCGATCGATACCCCGGAGGCGAACATCCGGGCCGCGATCGCGGCCGCGCGAGACGCCTGAGGCCGGTCTCGCGTCGCGTATCGGAGGCCTCCCGGCTCCTGAGGGGGTGGGGGAGGGAGCGCTGAGGGTGTCATGAGGGGGAGGTCGATGGGCGAGACTCTGACCCGGAAGATTCTGAAGGCACACCTCGTGGACGGCCGGTTGGCCGCGGGCGAGGAGATCGGGATTCGGGTGGATGAGATCCTGATCCAGGACATCACCGGGACCGCGGCGGTGCTGCACTTTGAGGCGATGGCTCTCGAGCGGATCCGGTGCAAGATCGCCTGCGTCTACGGCGACCACAACGTGCTGCAAGTGAGCGAGGAGAACACCGAGGACCACGTCTATCTCTCGACCGCGGCGCGCAGATACGGGATGTGGTGGGGCAAGCCGGGCGCCGGGATCGGCCACCAGATCCACCAGGAGCACTTCGCCTGTCCAGGCGACACCGCGCTGGGGGCGGACAGCCACACGCCGCACATCGGCGGGATGGGCGTCTATGCGATGGGGGCCGGCGGGCTGGACGTCGCGGTGGCGATGGGGGGCGGCCCCTATTACTTCGACACGCCGTCCGTCGTCCGGGTCCAGCTGACCGGGGCGCTTCGGCCGTGGTCGACGGCCAAGGACGTCATCCTCGAGATGCTGCGCCGGAAAACCGCGAAGGGCGGATTCGGCAAGGTCTTCGAGTACGTGGGGCCCGGGATTCAGCACCTCAACGTTCAGCAACGGATCACCATCTGCAACATGGGCGCGGAGCTGGGGGCGACCACCTCGGTCTTCCCCTCCGATGGGGTCACCCGGGACTATATGCGGCGGATCGGGCGGGAGAAGGACTGGCGGGAGATGCTGCCGGATCCGGACGCCGGATACGACGAGTCGATGGAGATCGATCTCGGCACGATCGAGCCGCTGGTGGCGCTCCCCAGCAACCCGGACAAGGTCGTCCCCATCTCCCAGGCCGAGGGGGTGAAGGTGGACCAGGTGATGGTGGGGTCCTGTACCAACGGCTCGTACATGGACCTCCAGGCCGTGGCCAAGATCGTCAGGGGGCGCAAGGTCCACCCCGACGTCACCTTCTTCATCCATCCCAGCAGCCGTCTGGACCTCGAACTGCTGGCCCGAGAGGGGTTGCTGACGGACCTCATCGCCGCCGGCGTGAACGTCGAGGCGGCCACCTGCGGGGCCTGCATCGGGGTGGGGCATGTGCCGGCGAAGGGCATGAAGGCGCTGCGCGCCATCAACCGGAACTTCAAGGGGCGGACCGGCCAGAAAGACGACGAGGTCTACCTCGCGTCGAGCGAGGTTGCCGCGGCCACGGCGATCGCCGGCGTGATCACCGATCCTCGGAAGCTGGGGATCCCCGCGCCGGGACAGCACGAACCGGCGGGGATCGACCAGGACAACAGCAGCCTCGTCCCTCCCGCCCCGGAGGCGGAGGCGCCGAAGGTCAGGGTGGTCAAGGGCGACAACATCCAGGTGATCCCGCTGAAGGGCGCGCTCGAGGCGACGCTTCGCGGCGAGGTGCTGATCGCGCTCGGCGACAACATCAGCACCGACCACATCATGCCGGCGGGCTCGCAGATCCTCCGCTACCGCTCGAACATTCCCAAGCTCTCCGACTACGTCTTCAACCGCGTCGACCCCGAGTTCCCGACCCGGGCCAAAGCCAAGAAGGGTGGGTTCATCGTCGGCGGCAGCAACTACGGGCAGGGCAGCAGCCGCGAGCACGCGGCGATCGCGCCGATGTACCTGGGGGTCGTGGGGGTGATCGTGAAGGACTTCGCCCGCATCCATCTGGCGAACTTGATCAACTGGGGAATCGTGCCCATGACGTTCGTCGATCCGGCCGACCACGGCCGGGTGCGGCAGGGCGATGTCCTCGAGGTCCCCGGCCTGCGCCGTCAGGTCGAGTCCGGCGCGGACACCGTCCAGGTGAAGAACGTCACCCAGGGTACCGCGTTTCCCGTCGCCCTCAACCTGAACACGCGGGAGCGCGGCTACCTGCTGGCTGGGGGAAAGCTCGCCTACACCAAGGCGCATCCAATCCACTAGGCGGAGCGTTCCGACGGCGCGGAGCGGGGCGCGGGCGACGGCTGCCCACGTCCGCCCGGCGGGCGCGGCCGAGGCGGGCTGAGGAATGATTGCGTTCTCGACCGGATCGCTGTATACGTACGGGCTCGCCCGGGCGGCACACCTGGCGGCGGACGCGGGGTTCGACGGCTTGGAGATCATGGTCGACGACCGCTGGGACACCCAGGACGCGGCGTACCTGACGGAACTCGCACGCACCGTGCGGATTCCGATCTTGAGTCTCCACGCGCCGTTCCGGCCGGGGCCGGACGGCAGAAGGGACGAGGTCGAGCGCCTGACCCGGACCGTGGATCTCGCCCGCGCGGTCGGCGCCCGCACGGTGGTGGTGCATCCGCCCGTGCGCTATCGATGGGTGACGCTGCGCTATCCGCCCTACCTTAACGTGTCTGTGCTCACCCCGTTCAGGCAGGTGACCCGCTACCACCGGTGGCTGCGAGGCGAGCTGGACGCCTATGGCGCCGGGATCGGGATCACCGTCGCGGTGGAAAACATGCCGCGCCACCGGCTGGGGTTCCGGACCGTCAACCTGTTCGACCTGAATGAGATCCGCGACCTCCGGCACTTCCCCGCGCTGACGCTGGACACGACCCACATCGGAACCTGGGGGGTCGATCTGCTCGATACCTATCAAGTGCTCGCCGATCGCGTGACCCACGTCCACCTCTCCAACTACAACGGACGGCAGCACCGCCTCCCGGACGACGGGTCGCTGGCGCTGGGGCCCTTTCTCCGCGCGCTCCACCGGCATGGGTTCGCGGGGGCGATCGTGGTCGAGCTCGACCCCGATTCGGCGGGGGCCGGGGACGACGCGCGCGTCCGGGAGCGGCTGGGCCGGGCGATCGGATTCTGCCGGCAGCATTTCGGATAACCCCGATCCCTTCGGATGACACGCCCGATCGTGCGCAGATCGTTACACGCACGCGCGCTGTGCAGAACACGCTGATGGAGGTTCCACATCCTAGACCGCAGTACCGCGGATTCGTCTACTACCTGCGTGACGACGACGATCCGGGGCTTGAACGTCCTATGCCTGCTGCAGGGGCTGTGCCATTCGAAAAGATCGAGAGCCTGTCAAACCTTGTGCGTGTGTCGGGGGCAGGCCGCCAAGGGCCGACGCATGAAGGCATTGCTACTCATGCTTCCGACCGACTTCTGCGCCCGGAGCCAGCGCAGGGCTCGCTTCAGGTCGGAGAGACGGTGTCAATCATCGTCCCCCTCCCGAGGGGTCCTTGACCACGACATGGAGCAGGCGAAAGCGCTGACACACGACGGGCATGGGAGACGTCGGCTCACGCCCCAGGCGCGCATTCCCGAGAAAAGTAGCGCTACCGTGACGAGTCCTCGAATAGGGGCCGCGTTCGCTCATGGGAGAGCGCCGAATCAGCCCCGGCTTTTTCTCAGGCCTGAGCCCCCTCAAGGCCGCGTGAAGCAGGCCGTCTTTCAGCCGTTGCCGGTATTCCACCTCTACGACCAGGTGGGCCGTACCCAATGGGCGGGAGTGGGAGGCAACTCATGAAGATCGTCCCCGCTAAGCCGGGACGCCCTCGATGACGCACGGCCCGGCTTCGGTCGGGGTCGCGCCCACCAATCGGAATCCGCCTGCGGCAAAGAGGGCTGCCCACTCGTCGTGCGTGCGCTCTCGTCCTCCAGGTGACACCAACATGTTCAGGTCGCTGAACTTGGCCATCGGCCCTTCGTTCGGAGGGTTGATCTCTCGCTCGATGACCAACAACGTCCCGTTCGGCCCGACCGCCACACGGCACGTCCGCAAAATGGCCGTCGCCTGCGCGTCCTCCCAGTCGTGAAGAATGCTCTTCAGCACATATGCGTTGCCGCCGTTAGGGACGGCCTCAAAGAAGTCCCCGCCAACGACCTGGCAGCGATCGGCGACCCCGGCAGCCCGCAGCACCTGCTTGGCACCGGCCACCACCCGTGGCTGGTCGAATAGCACACCACGCATCGACGGGTGCTTGGTCAGGATCGCCGCAAGGAGCGCACCGTGCCCCCCACCCACGTCTACCACGCACGCGAACTGTCTGAAGTCGTGGGCGCTGAGGACGGCATCGGTAACGCCGCGGGACAGACTTGTCATCGCGTGGTCATAGATTGCCCCTGCCTCTGGATTGCGCGCGTGGTACTCCCACAGGCTCATGCCGTGGACGTGGCGGAAGGTGTTTTCCCCAGTCCGTACGCTGTGGAGAAGGTGTCCCCACGCTTGTCTGTATTCCGCCTGGCCGATGTAGACAGCAAACGGAGCGACTGTTTCGGGCGCGTCGGACCGTAAGCAGTGACCGACCGGGGTCAAGGAGAAGCGGCGGTCCGCGTCTTCCCGGAAGACCCCAACGCTGGCGAGCGCGCGGAGCACCCGGTACAGCGAACGCGGGTGGGTACCGGTCGCCGCAGCGAGGTCATCGCTGCTTCTCGCGCCGTTCTTCAAGAGGTCGGCGATTCCGAGCGTTGCGGCGACCTGGATGGCCTGCGATACTCTGAATCCGTTGACCAAGTCTAGAAGTATAGCGGATGGCCTCCGGTCGCCCGTGTCCATCGTCGCGCCCCCCTTCCTGAGATGCACCAAGGACCTCACGTGATATCTGTCTGGCCTATGTACTCCTCCTTGCGTGGCCCGAGTTGTACACGGATGGGCGTCCAGTCGGGGGTCGAGAACATGGCATCGGCTTTTTGGAGGAGCATGGACACCGACTGACGAGGCCGCGGGTCTGCGCCCCGCGGGTCCAGGCCAAGGCGACAGAAGGCTCGGGCCACGGTCTGCGTGAACATGGGCTCTTTGATAATGAGTTGGACGACACCAAAGGGGTGGAGAATATGAAGACAAGCGTCCTGGTCCTTCTGTCACTCCTGTTGCTGGTTGCTCCGGCTGTATCCCAGACCCCTGATGACAACTCATCGTCCCTGGCGTTCGGATAGGGAAGCGGACGTTAACGATGACTATCGAAGATCTCCTACGGATGAATGGCCCTTCAAGTACGATACTCTGGACGGCGGGTTATCAATCGGCTCTTAATGCGAGACGAGATTTTTTGGCCCACGATTGGATTCCTCTCGGGCCTTGGGGCGGTCACGTTTGATCGAAAGAAGGTCGAGGTTTTGGTAGCCGGAATCGTCGGAAGCGTCGTACCTTTCAAAACGGATACGAGGATCGCACTGCTTCAGAGTAAGCATAGCGATATATTCACAGTGTGTACGTGAAGGAGCAGGCGGGCTACGCGTCAGCCGCGTTCACCCTCGACCGGTACGGCCACCTGGTTCGCTCGCGCAACCGCGACCGGAGCGACTTGACGACACAACCGTATCAGACGAAAAATCAGCCCACGAAAACATGGTCCCGCCACATCCCGGCCCGTCCCGTGCCCGATTTGCCCCTACGGTCTCTTCAACCCCACCTCCCCGCTGGCCCTTGATACAGGCCCCACACAGGGGCGAGGACCGATTTTGATGTTCTGATCGTAGGGATGACAGGGGATGCCACGGACCGGGCGGAAGGTTTCCGTACCCGTAACGTGAATACCACCACGCGCTTTGCCGGAAGGAGAGGTGACGGGATGCGACGATGGGGGGGACTGCTCCTAGCCACAACGATGGTGGTGGGCCTCATGGCCGTGGCCTTTGCCCAGGGGAAGGGCGGGGGAACGCTGCGGGCCGGCCTCGATGCCGATCCGCCGAACATGGATCCCCACCGCTCGACCGCCGCCGTGGATCGGCAGGTCTTTCAGAACCTCTACGACAAACTGGTGGACACCGACGACACCCTCAAGATCGTCCCGATGCTCGCAGCCTCCTGGACGATCAGTCCCGACGGCAAGACCGTCACCTTCAAGCTCCGCCAGGGTGTCAAGTTCCACGACGGGACGCCGTTTGACGCCGAGGCGGTCAAGTACAACTTCGACCGGATGCAGGACCCGAAGTTCCCCTCCGCCCGTCGGAGCGAGGTCGCGCCTGTGCAGAAAGTGACCGTCGTCAGCCCCGACACGGTCGCGCTCACCCTGGACAAGCCCTACAGCCCGCTGCTCTACGTGCTCACCGATCGGGCGGGGATGATGGTCTCGCCCGCGGAGGCGCAGAAGGCGGGGGCGAACTTTGCGCTCCACCCCGTCGGCACCGGGCCGTTCATGTTTGTGGAGAAGGTCCCCCAAGACCACATCACCCTCAAGCGCAATCCCAACTATTGGGTGAAGGGCGAGCCCCTGCTGGACACCGTGATCTACCGCCCGTTTCCCGACGACAACGCCCGCGTCGCAAACTTGAAATCGGGCGACGTCGACATCATCAATATCGTGCCGCCGCCGCAGGTCAAGGCACTGGCGGAGGAGGCGAAGAAGCCCGGCGCCCGGTTTCGGCTGCTCGAGCACGGGGCTTTCGCCTGGCAGGGGATCTGGCTCAACGTGACCAAACCGCCATTCGACAACAAGCTGCTGCGCCAGGCCTTCAACGCGACGATCGACCGGAACGTGATCGCGAACGTCGTCCTCCAGGGCTCGGCGTACCCATCCTACTCATTTTTCCCCAACGGGACCCCGGCGTACGACCCGACGTGGAAGATCCCCCCGCGCAACATCGCGCTGGCGAAGGAGAAGCTTCAGGCCGCGGGGCACCCGAATGGGTTCGAGTTCACGCTGCTGATCGTCCCGGGGGAGGTGGCGGGCGCGCTGGGGCAGGCCGTCCAGTCGATGGCCGCCGACGCCGGGATCCAGGTCAAGCTCCAGATCGTCGAGTTCGGGACGATGCTGCACGAGACCGACACGTTGATGCACCAGGCCGCGCTCCTGGGGTGGAGCGGTCGGCCGGACCCGGACTTCGATGTCTACCCATTTGTCACCCAGTCCGGGATCGGCTCGTTCAACGACGCCGGGTACACGAATCCTCAGGTCCAGACCCTGCTGGACGCCGCGCGCCTGCTCAACGACATGACCCAGCGGCGCCGTGCGTACAAGGAAGTGACGCAGACGCTCGCCGATGACCTGCCGTATATTTGGCTCTACTTTCCGAAGGAGTACAAGCTCATCAGCACGCGGGTGCATGGCTACGTGCATGTCCCCGACGGGATGATGCGGTTTCGGACGGTGTGGCTCTCGCCGTAGAGGCCGGGGCGGACCGGGAGGGCCGGCGGCCTGCGGTGACCCGCATGCGCCCATCGTCTGGGGGGATCTGACGATGCGCAGATGGAGGGCAGGGTGGCTCGGCGTGGCGATCGTGGCCGCGCTCATCGTCACTGCGTCCGCGCAGGGCAGGCGCGGGGGGACCCTGCGGGCCGCGCTGGACCGGGACCCCCCGAACATGGATCCCCACCGCTCGACCGCGGCCGTCGACCGTCAGGTGTTCCAGAGCCTCTACGATAAGCTCGTGGACACCGACGAAAACCTCCGCGTCGTGCCGATGCTGGCGACGGTCTGGACGATCGCCCCGGACGGCAAAACCGTGACCTTTAAGCTCCGGACCGGCGTGAAGTTTCAGGACGGCACCCCGTTCGATGCCGGGGCGGTGACCTATAACTTCGAGCGGATGCAGGATCCGAAGTTCCCCTCCGCCCGGCGCAGCGAGATCGGCCCGATCCAACAGGTGACGGCCGTGGACCCCACCACGGTGCAGATCTCCCTGGAGCGCCCCTACAGCCCGCTGCTCTACGTCCTCACCGACCGCGCGGGGATGATGGTGTCCCCCACCGCGGCGCGGAAGGAGGGGGCGAACTTCGCCCTGCACCCCGTCGGCGCGGGACCGTTCAGGTTCGTGGAAAAGATCCCTCAAGACCACATCACGCTGGAGCGCAACCCCGACTACTGGGAGGGAGGCCTGCCCCTCCTCGACCGGATCGTCTACCGGCCGATCGTCGACGACAACGCCCGCGTCGCGAACCTGAAATCCGGCGACGTCGACATCATCAACGTCGTCCCGCTGCCGCAGATCAAGCAGCTGGCGGAGGAGGCCAAGCAGCCCGCCGCCCGGTTTCGGCTGCTCGAGCGCGGCGCGTTCCAGTGGTACGGCGTCTGGCTGAACGTGACCAAGCCGCCGTTCGACAACAAGCTCCTCCGCCAGGCGCTCAACGCGACGATCAATCGGAACGCGCTGGCGAGCGTCGTCCTGCAGGGGGCGGCGTACCCGGCGTTCTCGTTCTTCCCGAACGGGACGCCGGCGCACGACCCCGCGTGGAAGATCCCGCCCCGCAACCTCCCGCTGGCCCGGGAAAAACTCCAAGCCGCCGGCCATCCGGGGGGGTTCGCGTTTACGCTGCTGGCACTGCCGGGGCAGACCGATCAAGAGCTCGCCCAGGCGATTCAGTCGATGGCCGCCGAGGCCGGGATCGAAGCCAAGATCCAGATCATCGAGTTCGGTGCGATGCTGGATACGATGGCCCACCTGCAACACCAGGCCGGCCAGATTGGGTGGAGCGGGCGGCCCGATCCGGACTTCGACGTGTTTCCGTTCGTCACCGAGTCCGGCATCGGCTCATTCAACTACGCCGGGTACGTGAACCCGAAGGTGCAAGAACTGCTCGATGCCGCCCGGCTCCTCAACGACATGGGTCAGCGGACGCGGGCGTACGGTGAGGTGACGAAAATCCTCGCCGACGATCTTCCCTATCTCTGGACGCACTTCCCCAAGGAATACAAGCTGGTCTCCACCCGGGTGCACGGCTTCGTGCAGGTGCCCGATGGCATGATGCGCTTTCGGACCGCATGGCTCTCGCCATGACGGGCGCAGCGAGGCCGGCGGCGACAGCCCCGCGGAGGGCCTTGGGGTGATCCGGTTCATCGCCCGCCGGCTCCTCCAGACGATCCCCGTGCTGTTCTTCGTCAGCGTCATCATCTTCGTGCTCATCAACCTGGTGCCGGGCGACGCCGCCCGGCTCTTCCTCGGAGAGGAGGCACCCCCCGACGCCCTCGCCGCGCTGCGCCACGAGATGGGACTCGACCGCCCCCTCTACGTGCAGTACCTCCGCTGGGTGGGGGGGATGCTGCGCGGCGATTTCGGCCATTCCTTCAAGGACAACCGGAAGGTCCTCGCGACGGTCCTTCAGAAGGTGCCGGTGACCGGGGAGCTCACGGCCGGGGCATTGATCATCGCGTGGACGATCGCGATCCCGGCCGGGGTGCTCGCGGCGTGGCGGCGGCGGACCGCCGTGGACTACTCCGTCTCCGCGGCGGCGCTGACGGGGCTCAGCCTCCCGACCTTCTGGCTCGGGATCATGCTCATCTACCTGTTCGCCGTGCACCTGCGCTGGCTCCCCGCCTCCGGATACGTCTCCTTCACCCAGGATCCCGCCCGCAACCTCAAGACGATCGTGATGCCGGCGTTCGTCCTGGGGGTCGTGCTCGCCGCGGTGGTGATGCGGCAACTCAGGAGCAGCATGCTGGAGGTGCTGAACGCGGACTACGTCCGGACGGCGAGCGCCAAGGGGCTCGGCGGACGCGTGGTCCTCATCCGGCACGCCCTCAGGAACGCGCTGATACCCGTGATCACGGTGATGGGGATCCAGATGGGCACCCTCCTCGGCGGCGCGGTGATCACGGAGACGATCTTTTCCCTGCCGGGCCTGGGCCGGCTGGCGCTGGAGTCGATCTACGGGCGCGACTATCCGATGCTGGAAGGCGTGGTGCTGTTTAGCGCGTTCTCAATCCTCCTCATCAACCTGCTCGTGGACATCGTCTACTCGCTGATCGATCCGCGCATCAAGCTCGCCGGGGGGCGCACGTGACGGTTGCCGTGGAGGCGCTGCCCCGGCCTAGGGGCCGGACCCGGGAGCGGCGCGGGCTGCAGCACCTGGCGCGGCGGTTCGCCCGAAACCGGCTTGCGTTCGCGGGGTTCGTCGCCTTTGTCGCGATCGTGTTGATGGCCATCCTCGCCCCTTGGGTCGCCCCGGCCTCCCCGGTCAAGACCGACTTCGGCGCCACCTTGCTGGCGCCCAACGCGCAGCACTGGTTGGGGACCGATGAGCTGGGGCGGGACGTCTTGAGCCGGGTGATCTTCGGCGCGCGCGCGTCGCTCGAAGCCGGGCTCGTCTCGGTGACCTTGGGGATCGCCGCGGGGCTGCCGCTCGGAATCGTGGCGGGGTTTTATCGGGGACGGCTGGACGACGTCTTGATGCGGTTGACCGATGCCATGCTCTCCTTCCCGCAGCTGATCCTCGCCCTGGCGGTCGCGGCCGTCCTGGGACCGGGGCTAGGGAAGGCGATGATTGCGATCGCCGTCGTCCTCGCCCCCGTCTTCATGCGCGTCATGCGGGCGCAGGTGCTCACCGAGCGGGAGCGGGAGTACGTGGATGCCGCGCGGGCGATGGGGGCGGCGGACCGACGGATCATCTGGCGCCATCTCCTGCCGAACAGCCTGGCGCCGATCCTCGTTCAAGGGTCGCTCAACGTTGCCGGGGCGATCATCACGGAGGCCACCCTCAGCTTCCTCGGACTCGGGACACAGCCTCCCACCCCCTCCTGGGGATCGATGCTCAACGCCGCGCAGCAGTACTTGAGTCAGGCGATCTGGCTGTCGTTCTGGCCGGGGCTGGCGATTGCCGTCACCGTGTTCTCCGTGAACGTCGCCGGAGACGGGCTGAGGGAGATCTGGGACCCGCGAACCCGCTGAGCTCGTCCCCGCTGCTCCGGCAATCGATCCGCCCCGTCGGCGCTCGTGCCGGAGGCTTGACGATGCAGGGGCCCGCGGTCATTCTGGTGGATTTGGACACAGCAGGAGGCCCCGTCGATTTCCACGCCACGTATCGATGCTGATCGGTTGCGCGCGCGCCTCGAGGAGTTGGGCGCCATCGGCCGCACGCCCGAGGGGGGCGTCACGCGCCTGTCGTACCGGGAGGAGCACGCACAGGCCGCCCGGCTCTGCGCGCGCTGGATGCAGGACGCCGGGGCCGAGGTGGGCGTGGACCCGTGGGGCAATCTCTTCGGCATCGTGGGGGGGAGTGGGGGGGCACCGCGGCCGATCGCGGCCGGCTCGCACCTCGATACCGTGCCGAACGGCGGCATCTTCGACGGCGGACTCGGCGTCGTCGCGGCGATCGAAGCGGCGGCGGCCCTGCGCGCAGCGGGGAGACGCCTGCGTCACCCTCTGATGCTCCTGGGGTTTGCCGAGGAGGAGGGGGTCTCGTTCAGCCTGGGGTGCCTTGGGTCCCGGGGCGTCGCCGGTCGGCTGCCGGCTCTCCAGGCGCTTGTCGATCGGACCGGCCGATCCGCCGCGGACGCGATCCGGGCGTTCGACCCCGGCGTCCCCCGCCGGGCGATGCCGGCGCCCCCGGCCGCGTATCTCGAACTGCACATTGAGCAGGGCCCGATCCTCGAACGCCAGCGCACGCCGCTCGCCTCGGTCGACGCCATCGTCGGCATCGCCCGGATGTCCTTCCTCTTCCTTGGGGAGGCGAATCATGCCGGGACGACCCCGATGGAGGGGCGCCGGGATGCGCTGTGGGGCGCGGCCGACCTCGTGGCTCAAGTGCGAGAGATGGCCCGCGCGACCGAGGGGCGGGCCGTGGGGACCGTCGGCCAGTGCACCGTGTCGCCCGGCGTCCCCAACGTCGTGCCGGGGCGGGCCGAGGTAACGGTTGAGGTCAGGAGCGCCGACGGCGCGCTCCTCGACCGCCTCTGCGGGGGGGTCGTTGCGGCCGCACAGACCTGCGCCGTCGCCTACGGGCTGACCGTCGAGCACCGACACGGGTGGACCGAGCCCCCGGTCCCCCTCGATCCTCGGATCCGCGCGGAGGTGGTGGCCGCGGCGGGCGACCTGGGCTGGCCGATTGCCACCATGTCGAGTTGGGCCGGCCACGATGCCAAAATCCTCGCCGGTATCGGGCCGACGGGGATGATCTTCGTCCCCAGCGCGGGGGGCATCAGTCATTCCCCATTCGAGCGAACGGGGTGGGAGGACGCCGCCCGCGGGGCGCAGCTTCTGTGCCGCGCGCTGGAGCGGCTGGATGCGGGGGACGAGAGCTAGGAGTTCGCGACTGGAGGTGAGGTCGGTGCCGGAACCAGAGACCCAGCCGGGGGCGGGGGCAGGCGGCCCCCCGCAGGATGAGCCGCAGCCGGACGTTCAGGGCACACCCGCCAAGGCGGAGGCGGCCGAGGAGACCGGGCAGGATCGCACGCAGGCGGTTCCGCTGGGCGCGCTGCCGACGGTCGAGGTGCTGCGCTGGAGCCTGAGCCTTCTCGCGGCGAAGGCTTGGGAGGGGATGGGCCTCATGCCAAACCCCATCACCAACAAGACGCAGAAAAATCTTGAGGAGGCGCGGCTGGCGATCGACGCGTTCGCCGCGGTCTTCGAGGTGCTCCGGGCGCGAATCGAGGAGCCGCCGCGCCGCGAGATGGAGACGCTGCTGACCAATCTGCGACTCAATTTTGTTGAGAAGAGCGCGGGATGAGCCGCGGAGTTATCCACGCAATCCACATATCCCTCGAACTGAGATTCCGGATTGTGCGACCGCGGGGTGTGTGCTACTAATAGTGATGGAGGCGCAAGCCGACTGGCAAGGTAGCCGACTCAAACGCTCGCGCACGTGGACGCCGAAAGCTGGTCAAGTGTACTTCGGGGGTAACTCCGGAGAACGGCTGATGAGCGGTAGGCACCGGCGACGAGGGCCGAAGACGGTGAGAAGCCAGCCCGGTGAGCGCCTCCCGATTTTTTCCCGCACATCCTTCCCCGCCCGCAAAAACCAGGAGCCTGCGGCCTGAGATCGCCCGACGCCGGCGGTCCTCCCACCGCTTGGCCCGGCGTTCGCGTCGGGCACCGGACCGTCCGGTATAATAAGGGAGAAGGCTAGTGGAGGTCCGCATGCCCAACCGATTGTCCGCTGCGACGAGTCCCTACCTGAGGTCTGCCGCGCACCAACCGGTGGATTGGTACCCGTGGAGCGACGAGCCGTTCGCCCGCGCCAAGGCCGAGAACAAACCGATCCTGCTCGACATCGGTGCCGTCTGGTGTCACTGGTGCCACGTCATCGACCGGGAGTCCTACGACAACCCCGAGATCGCTCGGATCATCAACGAACAATTCGTCGCGGTGAAGGTCGACCGCGACGAGCGGCCGGACATCGACGTGCGGTACCAGAGCGCCGTGAGCGCGATCACGGGCCAGGGGGGATGGCCGCTTACCGCGGCACTGACCTCGGAGGGTAAGGTATTTTTCGGCGGGACCTACTTCCCTCCCGACAACGCCATGGGCCGCCCGGGATTTCGACAGGTGCTCTTGGCGGTGGCCGAATTCTACCGCACGAAGCGCGAACAGGCTCACGCCTACGCCGACGAGCTGTTCCAGACCCTCCACCGGCTGGGGGCGGCGCGCGCCTCCGAGGAGGCGCTGACGCCGCAGTTGGTCGAGAGTGCGGTCTCCGACATCGAGCGGCAGTTCGACCCGCAGAACGGCGGGTTCGGCGGGGCGCCGAAGTTTCCCCACACCGGCGCACTCGAACTGCTGCTGAGGCGCCACGACCGGATCGCAGACCCTCAGGCGCTTGCGATCGTGATGCGGACGTTGGAGAAGATGGCGCGGGGCGGAGTCTACGACCAGCTCGGGGGCGGGTTCCACCGCTACTCCGTCGACGCGTCGTGGATCGTGCCGCACTTCGAGAAGATGATCTACGATAACGCGGAGCTGCTGCGAAATTACGTCCACGCCTATCAGGCGACCGGGAACGCGTTCTTCCGGGAGATCGCGGAGGGGGTGGTGGGCTACGTCACCGGCACCCTGACGGACTCGATCCGGGGCGGATTCTACGCCAGCCAGGACGCGGACCAGAGTCTCGACGATGACGGCGAGTACTATACCTGGGCGCCGGAGGAAGCTGCGGTCGCGCTCTCGCCCGAAGAATTCGCGGCCGCAAGCCAAGCGTACCACCTCGAGGGACAAGGGGAGATGCACCACGACCCTCGCCGCCATGTCCTGTTCATCGATAAATCCCCGGACGTGGTGGCGGCCCTGTTGGGGCGTCCGGCGGCGGCCGTTCAGGATTTGATCGCCGGCGCGAAGCAGCGCCTCCTCGCCGCGCGCTCCGCCCGGCCGGCGCCCTTCGTCGACTCAACGATCTACACCGGGTGGAACGGCATGATGATCTCGGCGTTTCTCGAGGCCGCGCGTGCGTTCGACCGGCTCGACATCCGGGCGACTGCGCTTTGTGCTCTCGACCGAATCGTGCGCGATGCCTATCAGCCCCCTCCGCGGGAGCCCGGCGGCGCCGATGGCCCTCCGCCCGCCCGGCGGGGGTTCCGCCACGTCGCGAGCGCGCCGGGCGGTGTGGCCGGCCTGCTGGACGACCAGGTCTGGATGGCGCGGGCGTTGGTGGACGCGTTCGAGCAGACGGGCGACCCTCGCCATCTCGCCCTTGCCGAAGAAACGATGGCGTACGTCATCCGGGAATGTCTGGCTCCGTGGGGCGCCTTCTACGATACCGCGCAGCCCGCGTCCACCGGGGACCGGTCCCCGCTCGGGTTGGGGGTGCCTTACGTTCCCACTCAGGACTCGCCCACGCCCGCGGGGAACGCCGTCGCTGTGCTGGTGCTGGATCGCCTCGCCCTGATCACTGGGGACGCGCGCTATCGCGAGGCGGCGGAGCGGGTCCTACGGGTTTGCGCTCCGGCCGGCACCGCACACGGGCTGTTTGCCGCCAGCCTGATCCACGCGCTCGACCTGCACCTTGAGCCTCCGCTGCATGCGGTCGTCGTCGGCCCGCGTGGCGATCCCCGGGTCGGCGCATTGCATCGGGCGGCGCTGGCGGTCTACCGCCCCGGCACCGTCGTGCACCTGTACGATCCGACGGCGTCGGCCGGCCAGCTGCCACCGGAGATTCCCCCGGTGGTCGGCGGCTCGGCCCCGCGGGTCTTCGCCTGCAGCGCGACAGCGTGCGCGCCCCCGGCGGATACGCCCGAGGCGGTGCGCGAGACGATCCTCGCGTTCGGCCGGGTCTCCGTCGGGTAGCGCGTCCGGCATGCGGCGCGGGAATTTCTTCAGCGATCGAGCGCGATGAGCTACGTACGGCTCAAGCACACCCTGGCCGAGGTCGCCCTCGCCGCCATTGCGCACCCCGATCATGCGCCGACCGCGGCCCTGCTCCTGGCCTACGCGCGGCGAAGCCGGAGCCATCCGGCCGTCGCGCTCGCGGCCCTCGGTCGGGATGCCGGGACGGCGCCGGCCGACGCGGCGCGGATGCTGCTCGGGACTGGTTTGTTCGACGAATCTCCGGGGGGGGATCGGATCAGTCTGTCCGCGCCCTTCCAGCCGTTTGCCTCCTACCTGCGCCGGCAGGCGGCCCGAGCGGTGAGCGCCCGTCGGCTGCTCGGATCGTCGCGGCGGGCGGGCCTCCCCGATGAGATCCGGCGCGCGGTGGCATTGTTCAACGCCGGCCTGTTCTTCGAGTGTCATGAATACCTCGAGGGCATCTGGCGCGCGGCTCCCGAGGCCGAGCGGGCCTTCTACCACGGCCTCGTCCAGGCGGCCGCAGGCTGTTATCACATGGAAAAAGGGAACGTGCACGGTACCAGGACCCTTCTGCAAAAGGCGATGGCGAAGCTTGAGCCGTACTCGCCGGTGCACCGCGAGGTCGACGTTTCCTCCCTGCTGGCCGGGCTGCGCGGGGTCGTGCGCCGCTTGGATCGTCCATCCGCCGATGCGGCACCCGGCCGGCGCGCGCGGCCGACGCTGCCGCTCGTCGACGGTCCTCCGCGGGGCCGCCGCAAGCGCGGCCGCGCGGGTGCCGCTCCGGGGTTGACCGGTTCCTCGCGGACGGACGGTGGTCGTCCGTCCCGGTAGCGCGCCCCGTCGGAGGCCCGGGTGCGGGATCGCCCCCGGATGCGGCGCGGCGCCGGCGATGGATCACCGATCGGCCCGCAGGGAACCCCGTTCCCGTCCTGGAATGTGTCGATAATCCCCCCAGATCGGTCAGGAGACAAGGAGCTTCTATGGACCGCGTGCTCCAATACATCGATGCGCACCAGGACGAATACGTGGCATTGCTGCGCGGATTGTGCCGGCAGCCCAGCATCGCCGCCCAGGGGATCGGCCTTCCCGAGACCGCGGAGAAGGTGGAGGGGCTGCTGGCGGAAGCGGGCGTGCGCGCCCGGACGGTGCCGGTCGGGGGCGGCGCGCCCGTCGTCTACGGCGAGGTGAAGGGGAAGACCCCGCGCACCTTGATGTTCTACAACCACTACGACGTCCAGCCGCCGGAGCCGTTGGAGGAGTGGGAGAGCGAGCCGTTTGCCGCGGCGGTGCGCGACGGGAAGATCTTTGCCCGCGGCGTCGCGGACAACAAGGGCAATCTGGTGGCGCGGATCTGTGCCGTTGACGCGACGCTTCACGCCCTGGGGGAACTTCCGGTTAGTGTCCGGTTCGTCGTCGAGGGAGAGGAAGAGATCGGCAGCGTCAATCTCCCGACGTTCGTCCGGGAGCACCGCGATCTCGTCGCCGCCGATGCCTGCATCTGGGAGTCCGGGTCCCGCGATATCCAGGAGAACATGGTGCTGGCCCTGGGGGTGAAGGGGATCTGCTACGTTGAGCTGGAGGCTCACGGGGCCTCCCGGGATCTCCATTCCTCGATCGCCACCATCGTGCCGAATCCGGCGTGGCGCCTGGTGTGGGCGCTGTCGACCTTCAAGGATCGGAACGAGCGGGTGCTGATCGACGGGTTCTACGACGACGTGGTGGATCCCACCGAAGACGAGATGGCCCAACTGCGCCGCATTGCATTCCTGCGGGACGATGCGGCTGAGCTCAAGGACTACGGTCTCGACCGCTACCTTCTGGGAGTCTCCGGGGTCGAACTGCTGAAGCGGAATCTGTTTCAACCCACTTGCACGATCTGCGGGGTGACGTCCGGGTACGGCGGACCGGGAAGCAAGACGGTCCTTCCCCGCCGCGCGGTGGCGAAGGTGGATTTCCGGCTCGTGCCCAACCAGCGCGGCAACGATATCTTCCAGAAGGTCAGGGCGCACCTCGCCCAGCACGGCTTCGCCGACATCAGCGCCCGCGCGCTCGGGAATGAGGATCCGGCCAAGACCCCGATGTCTGCCGAGATCGTCAAGATCGTTTCCGAGAGCGTGCGGCGGATCTACAATCGCGAGCCCCTGGTGTACCCGTCCATGGCGGGAACCGGCCCCCAGCACGTGCTCACCGGCGAGCAGGGGATCCCGACGATCGGCTCCGGGGTCGGCTACGCGCACAGCAACGTCCACGCGCCGAACGAGAACATCCGGATCGCGGACTACCTCGGCGGCATCAAGCACATCGCCATGATCATGCATCTGATGGGAGGCGGGCGTTAGGTGGGTGAGGGGTTCCAAACTTCATTACTGGCGGCAGACGACGGCGCCGCCCGGCCGGTGCGGGGCCGCATCTACGTCGGCACCTGCTCGTGGGCGGAGAAGTCGTTCGTCAAAAGCGATTTCTACCCCCGGGCGATCCGCACCGCCCAGGATCGTCTCCGATACTACGCCACGCAGTTCCCCACGGTGGAGATCGACGCGTCCTATTTCGCCCTGCTCCCTTCGGCCTACAGCCGGCGATGGGCGGAGGAGACTCCCCAGGAATTCATCATGCACGCGAAGGCCTTCGGCTTGTTCACCGGTCACGGCGCGGCGGTGCAGAGGCTTCCGCAGGGGTTCTCGGCGCTGTTGCCTCCGCGGCTGCGGGAGGCCCGCGAGGTCCGGGCGCAGGATGTCCCCGACGAGTTCCTGAACGCCTGCTGGGATCGCTTCCGCGAGTTCCTCGCCCCCCTGGAGGAAGCCGGCAAGCTCGGCTACGTCCTCTTCCAGTTGCCGCCCGGCGTCAAGTACTCCGACCATGCCCTGGAGGCGATGCGCGCCTGGAAGCGCGAGCTTCCCGGACGCCATCTCGCGGTCGAGTTCCGAAACCGTGACTGGGCGCGCCATCCCGACGCGCTGGAATTTCTGACGCGGGAAGGACTGGCGTATGTGATGGTGGACCTGCCGGACCTCCCCCGCCTGATGCCCACGGTGGACGCGATCACCTCCGACTGGGCGGTGGTCCGGTTCCACGGTCGCAACCTCGCCGGGTGGGATCGAGCCGGCGCCAGCACCGACGAGCGGTACGACTACGAGTACACGACGGACGAATTGCGCGGGTGGGTGGAGGTCGTGGCGCGCGGCGCCGGCCGGGCCGCCCGGTTTTTCGCGATGTTCAACAATCACGTTCGGGGCAACATGGCCAGGAACGCGCGGACCTTCCTCGGCCTGCTGACGGAGCAGGGCAGCCCGCGGCCGATCGAGGACCGGTCGGCGAGGCCGGGCTAGCCTCGAGCCGTCGCCCGGCGGGCGGCGTAGAAGACTCGTCCGGTCTGCGGCGTCACCGCGGCAAACTCGGGGCTGGCCCACCGCCCGAGGATTTCAAACCCCGCGGCGACGAGTTCGGCATCGATCATCGGCACCGGATACCCGCGCTCGCGGTGGATTTCGCGCACCCGTTCGTAGAGGTCGCGCTCGCGGCGCAGGAACGCGTTGACCCTGAGCGTCGCGATCCCGGTGTCGAAGTCGAACTCGCTTTGGTTTACTTCGAGCGCCTCCTCATTGTCCTGGATCAGCCATACCCGGTTGCCCCACCGCGTCGCCAGCCCCTGAATGGTGTTCATGTCGAAGAGAAAGAACCCACCCGGGCGCAGCGCGCCGGCGACCGCGGCGAGGGTTCGCCTGAAATCCTCGTCGCTGGTCAGGTAGTTGAGGCTGTCATAGAGGCAAGTGGCGGCGTCGACGGGGGTGGGGAGTGCGAGCTCGCGCATGTCCTGCTGGAGAAAGGTCGCCGCGATGCCCTTTTCTTCCGCACCCCGACGGGCTATCATCACCATCTCCGGCGACTGATCCACCCCCGTGACGCTGAGCCCGCGCTGCGCCATCGTCATGGCAAACTCCCCGGGGCCGCAGGCGACATCGACCAGAGAAGCCGGGGTCGCGCGTTGCCGGTCGAACACACCGGTCACCCACGGCACCAGCTGGAGGCTCCAGCGACCCTGCCCCGCCTTGACGTATGCTTCGGCGTACCGGCGGTAGATGCTCATTGGTGGAGATGTTCTCTTGCCGCGGAGAGGCTTCCTGTACGGTTTCCGGGAGGAGCGTCCCGCCCACCAGCCTCTTTCGGGGAATCGGGTCGGGCGCACCGAAGATCGCACGCCCCCGTGGGGACGGGTGCCTGCAGTGTGGCTGGGACCCAAGGCCACACGGCGAGGAGAGGAAGACCTCAGACTCGGGACTTGGAGCTTCGCGGTGCGTCCGGACCCCCGGTCACGGCGCAGGACCGCGATCAGCCCTGGCCGATCAGCGATGGCTTCGGCGTCACGAACATTGCCCCCGCGCTCACTGCGTAGAGCGCGGACACGGCGGCGAACGCGAGCTGGTAGGTGCCGGAGCGATCGTAGATCCAACCCGCGATCACAGGTCCGAGGGCGGCGCCGGCAAGGGCGGGGATCCCCTGGACGGCGCTGATTGCGCCGAAGGCGCGGCGCCCGAAGTGTTCGGCGCGCACCGAGGCGGTGAGTGAAGCGGCGGCGCCGAAGGCAGCGCCATAGACGATGATATAGGCGATCAGCCAGCCGATGGAGCTGGCGACCGTCAGCAGGACCACCCCAAGCCCGAGCACGGCCTGGCAGATGCCAAGAAGTAGCTGCGAGGGGAAGCGGTCGCTCATGATGTTGAAGATGTAGCGGCCCGGCAGGCTCGCTAGGCCGACCATCCCCGCCAACGCCGCCGCAACGGTAGGATTCTGACCGCGGCCGATCATGTAGGCCACCTGGTGGGCGAACAGGACGTTTGATCCCATTAGCGCAATGCAGTTGGACAGGGTGAGGGTCCAGAAGGGGCCGCGACGCAGTGCGTGCCGCAGCGGGATGCCGGATAGCGGCGTGGTCGGCGTCACCTCCGCCGCGGGGGTGCCATCTGGGAAGAGCCCCACATCCTCGGGATGGCGCCGCACGGCGAGCACCGCCAGCGGCAGTGCGATGCTCAACTGCGCCAGGCCGAAGATGACCAGCGTTTCCCGCCAGCCGACGCGCGGCACCAGCCAACCGGCCAGTGGGATGAAGATGGGCGACGCCAACCCGCCCAGCACCGTCAGCAGCGCCATCGCTGACCCCCGCCGCCGGTGGAACCAGTTCGCCACGACGGTGAAGGTGACCGGGTAAAGGGTCATCGACCCGGCCACGCCCAGCCCTCCCCCCCACAGCAGATACCACTCCCAAAGCTGGTCGACCTTGGACAACCCAATGAGCGAGAGGCCGGCAAGGATGGAGCCGCAGGCGAGGACCGCGCGTGCGCCCTTCCGGTCTACCCAACGGCCGATGGGATAGCCGAGCAGTCCAGAGACCACGAGGGCGATCGAGTAGCTCAGGGACAGCTCTGCTCGGCTCCAACCCAGCTCCCGTCCAAGCGGGAGGACCAGCACGCCAAAGAAATACTGAACAGTCCCGTAGGCGATAATGGTGATGACGCCGAGGGCCACTAGGAGTTTCCAACCGTAATAGAGGCCCCCTCGGGCGGCGATCGGCATGGCTCTCATTTTCTCATCAGGCCCACGTCCTCCCTGCTCAAATGTATTCGTCACCCGGCCCCCAGTGCACGCAACCCACCCTCGAGCCACTCAACGTTCAAACAACGTGTCGCAACTCCTTTAGTGGTCATTCAAAGCAATATCCGGTTCACCGGGTCCGGTAGTCGGGCCTGTCTTCCGCGGCGCGCTGCCCACGGCAGATCCTCTGCATTATTTGACGCGATGGCCGAGGATGCCGGCCAGATCGAGAAAGTGGTAGATCGGCATGCCTGCCATCACGATCAGGTATGCCCGCAGGGTCAAGAGCGAGAACTTCACCGTCCTTGTCAGGTGCATCCGCGGAATGTTGACGGTGTCCATCTTCTCCTCCGGTTCGTCAAACAGCAGATGCACAACAAGATGGGGATGCCGCCGCGTGTCTTTAAAGAGTCGAATGTCCGCCTGAAGTGTCATGATCGTCTCCTTTCTCGACCTCATCGGTCCCCGATATTTCAGCTGCCGCCGCTCGGGAACAGCTGAGGCAACGCGACCTGGGCCGCCGGGAGCAGCGACAGGACAATCAGAATCACGATCGCCGTCCAATTGATCCAGTTGTTCCACGGCCGGTTCACGAATGAGATTGCACATCGCAACCTTCTTAGCATCCTACTGGCTTGCGCTCGCCGAGTTGGGCAGGCTCGCGGTCCGACATCACAGCCGACTCCATGTACGCCACGGGCCTATCACGCGTAGTGTTTCTGTTGATCTGGGCGGAAATCTCCCCACGTCCCACCGCCGCTCCCCGGGGCACGTTTGGAGGCTATCAGCCTAGCAAAGGTCCTGTTGCCTCAGCCAGGTCCAGAAGTTCCCAAGACCGTACCGGTAGACGCGGAAGGTTTTGGGCGATCGCCCCTCAACCATACCCGCCGTTTTTAGGCCTCCCAGGCCTTGGAGAAGGAGAGGGCATATGGTAGAGTTTCCATCGGACGCCTCCAAAGGTGCGCCCCTCCCCTCGGACTGTTGGAACAGGCACGAGCCTGGGGAGGCCTAGTCTATAGGGGTTCAACGCGCCCGTAGCTCAGGGGATAGAGCAGCTGCCTTCGAAGCAGCGGGTCGGGGGTTCGAATCCCTCCGGGCGCTCCAAGATTATCAAGGTCCAGCCCGGAGACATAGGTGACACTTCGTACCTAAGACATGGGTAACACTTTCGGGCCGAACGGATTTTCGAGCGGTTCGAGCACTCGGGTCTCCAGATTAAAGTATCCCAAGTCATAGTCCAGAAAGCTGACCATGTCTCAGGCCGCTCAATAATCAAGCTCTAGGGAAGAAGAAGTCCACCGGTGCGCGAGTTGGGCGAATAGTGCAGTATCGTGGCATCCGCGATGACGCTAACGGTCATACGGTTCAATACGTAGGACATTAGAACTTAGGGACCGGTCGAGGAGTAATGATGGCGGATAACGCGGTGCTGGTGATGAAGATCGAGTATTACGCCGAAGGTCTGGACAGGATCATAGCGTGGAAGAAGCGAGAGGATGAGGAAAGCGGCCGCTTCTTCTGGGGGTACAACGGTACCCGCTGAAGGTAATTCAGTTTGGGTCGGGGCTTGCAAAGACCCAAGCGACTATTTCGCGCAGGCACCCCGCTGCTCCAAACAACTGGGCTGCCCACTCTGTAATGTCCTTGGGGCAACGCGGTCAGCCGTATGGGAGGCCGGGGATCGTGATCGTGATGCCCGCATCGACGGTCAGCACCTGTCCGGTCACCCAGCGGGCCTCATCGCAGGCGAGAAAGACTGACGCCCATGCGACGTCCCACGCATTTCCTTCTTCCCTGATGAGGCCTGCCGTCGCCCGACCCTCACGAGCCTGAGCGTTAAGCCGCTCGGCGACCAGCGGTGTGTACACTTGACCCGGCGCAATGCAGTTGACGCGGATGTGCTTGCTGCCCAGCTGGCCCGCCAGCGCAAGCGTCAGTCCGATGACCGCAGCTTTGCTGGTCGTGTACGCCGTCGAGCGCGCAGGATATGCGCGTACCCCGGCGATCGATGAGATGTTGATGATGGAGCCAGACTTACCAACCAGCATGTGCGGCACGACCGCCTGGGCCGCCAGGACCATGCTACGGACGTTGACGCCCATAATATGGTCCCAGGCTTCCTCGGTGATGTCCTCCAGGCTCTGGTTGGAAGGGATGCCGACGTTGTTCTGAAGGATGTCGAGACGCCCATAGCGCTCGACCGCAGTGGCCGCCAATTGCTGACAGCCCTCGCGATGCGAGACATCGCAGGCGAACGACGAAGCCGTGCGACCTTCGGCGACGATCGCGGCCACCGTTTCGTCAGCCCGACTCACGATCTGATCGGCGCACACGACCGCTGCGCCCTCGCGTGCGAAGAGAATCGCCGCGGCTTTGCCGTTGCCAATGCCCTCACCCCGCGAGCCGGCACCTGTGACCACCGCAACTTTTCCCGCCAGCCGACCGCTCATGTATTCACACCCCTCCCGCGTCGCCCGGTGTTCCAGAGTCGCCGCATTTCCCCGCAGCTCCCTCTCCTCGGTGGAAACGTTGCCGTGATGAGTACAGCGATACCAAGAACAAGCACGAACTACTTCAAGAGCTGTTTTCCGCCCTTCGTGTGGAACAGCCAAACGAAGTCCGACATCGTCTGTCCCCCCTACAGCTCTTGCTTCAGTGGCTCATGATAGCACACAGCTCGCTACGCTCCTGACGTTATCTCAAATGGAACTAAACCCTTAATAATCGTAGCGACAGCACTAACAGCTGGTCGATGATACTCGGTGATAGTTGCTGACAGCCCTACGGCCGGCCTTCGAAGCAGCGGGTCATTTCGAACCCCTCCGGGCGCACCACGTTGCGGAAGATGTTAGTTACCCTCCATCCACACTATCGGACAGCCCCCCCATAGGAGTGCCTTGGTTCGCATCAAGCGGAAGACGGGCCCGTACCGCGCTTGTCGGTCTCCGGAACGAGGCGATGGTGAGGCCAGCCTACCCGGTGGCGTGACCTCAGGCATCAGTTCGTCGGTTTCTTATACTCCTGGAGGAAGTACACTATTGAGTTACTTTTGGGCCTGCCGTGTTCGTGTTTTCTCCCTAGCGGCAAGGGCGAACCGGTATTCCTCCAACAGCGAAAACTCTTGGGCTGATTCCAGGATCGCCATTTGTTCCGCGGGCCAGTTCCGAGCGAGCGACCGCCAGATCGGATAACCTTGCTGGTGCCGGTACCAGACGTAATATGAGATGCACAGGAGCACCCAGGCTGGTCCAGCAATCCGCCCGATGGTGTGCGTGGCGATGACTTCAAAAAGGATCATGCTCACACCGGCGATGCCGAGGAACCCGAGTACTGGGACCCGGATAGTCTCGCCCCCGTGACGCCAGGTGATGTTGAAGGGCACGTGGTACGGGCGAGGCGTGGCTGGGTCGCTGAACCGAAGTCTGACAAGCGACACAAAGACCAAGAGGTAGGCGAGCGTTGCCCCAAAGGCGTACATGTTCCCCAATGTGTCGAGGGCCTGAGGAGTGAGGAACGACAACAGGGCTTCGATGATTGCGAGTACCGAGAACACGATAGTGGTGCGGTAGGGCGTGCGATACTTTGGATGCACCGCATTCATCCATCGTGTTGCGAGTCCCAGTTCGCTCATCGAAAAAGTCAGGCGTGAACTTCCCATCACGCCCGTGTTTGCTGAGATGAGCAAGATGGTCGCACCGAGCATGGCCGCGAACGGGCCGGCGACTACCCCAATCAGGGGGATGTTGTGAGCCAGTAGCGCCACGGGATCCCCCTGGTGCTGGGCGATTTCCTGCCAGGGGAGCATGCCGATGCCCAAGGTGGAAAATGCCATCGCGAACAAGAGTACGCTAAAGATCAACCCGATCGATGTTCGTGGGATTATTGTTGCCGGGCGGCGGGTCTCTTGAGCCGCTTGCGAGATCGACTCTAACCCAACGTACGAAATGATCGCCAGCGATGAACCGTACATAAACTGTGAGAACGAAGGTTGTTGAGTCTGGAACTGGTGCACCAGCAGCTCGGGCTTCCAAGCGAAGAGGAAGCCTAAAATGATTACACACGATTCGGTCACCATGTCGATGGTGCCGATAATCTCGTTGAAAAACGACGACTCCCGAATTCCTCTGATATTGAGCCAGATAAGGAAAAGGATGAGGAGTACCGTCTCCGCTGCCCAGATCGGATTCAGGTGATGGAGCGGGCCCAATGTCACAGAGTACTCGCGGATGGCCGGAATGAAGAAGTTCAGGTACCCTGCGGAAGCCGCCGCGAATAGAGCGATATCTATCGTATAGTCAAGGAGGAGCGCTGCCCCCGCGACGAACCCCCAAAAATCCCCCAAGCCCCGAGCCGTGTAATACTGCCCCCCCCCAGCGACCGGAAAGGAACTCGCCAGCTCCGTGTATGCGAGACCGATGAGCACGTACACCACGCCCGCGAGCGCAAACGCCAGAGGCGCAAGCCCCATTGACGCCGCCACGACGATGCCCAGCGCGGCGTAGATGTCAGCGCCGACGTCGGCGTACCCCCACATGAACGAGCCCCAGACGGAGATGTCCCGTCGGAGCGTTTCTCGAGGTGCGGGAGAGCCATGTTGGGGCTGGTCGGCCCGGGCTGCCACATCAGCGCCTCTTGGGTAGATTAACGCAAATACTCTATCATAATCTTACTGGCTCCGCCTGATCTTTGTGAGCCCCTTTGAGTCTGAGCTGTGACATATTTGAGCGGGTAGATCACGACGCCCACCAAGTCAAGCGTATCGTTATGATCCCGTCGTGTCGGTGGCCGTGGGCAGCGACGCCACGGTTGCGCCAATCTAGGTTCGGTCAATCCGGCGCACCGTGACCGGACGCAACTCGTACGACCCCCCGAATGAGATCGCGGAACGCCTCGTCGTAGTTCACGCCGCTGATTCCCCACGCATAATCCACTTCGCGCCAGCGCATTTTCCACGCCCCGACCCAACCAGGCAAGGCCTGCCGAAACTCCAACGTGCCGGCGACAAGCGCTTGGTCCGGTGAGGATGCAGTTTGCGGGGAAGGAAACTGCCCCAGAGTCACCCCCCATGCGGCAAACGCGGCTTCGGTCGGAAAGCGCAGCTTCATCCCGAAGTCGCTGGCCACGTTGGCAAAGGCAGCGCGCTGCTCGGACCCGGCGGGGGTCTCCGCGCTCAGCAGATAGGACGCGGTGAAGCCGCGCACTGCCAGCACCGGAACCACCACAGGGCGCGCGCCGCGCCAAGGGTGCTCCCCCAGGTTTGCCAGCGCCTTGTCGATCCTCGCCGGGTCGAAATGCACGGTGAGACTATGTGGCCGATCGTAAGTGCCCTGGTCGTCATGAATCTTAACGGCGGCATCCAGATCCACATAGTCAAAAGATGCGACCAGCGCATCCGCATGTGCAGCCAGTTCGGAGATCCGCGGATCGTCATGCAGCCGCGGTTCGCCGGATATTTTCACGAGGACCTCGCGCAAGCATTGCGCGAATCCGGTCGGGCGGCTGCGCATATCGGTACCGGTAACGATGGCGGTCGCCTGGTACAAATCGCTCACATCTTGCGCCCTGCCCGACGGGGTGTCGGCCGCGATGAACGCGCCCGAGAGCAAGACGAGCAGCAATGCTATTGCACGACATCGATGCAGGCCATGCCCACCCGCCATCGCCAATCCCCTCATCTTTCTGATCGTGGGTGAAGTGAGGGCCCGCGATGAAGGTCATTTTCAGCACTCGATTCGCCCGCCGGATGCATCCTCTTGCCGACCCAGTCCGAGTGCGTTGGCCGAGGTTTCCGCTTTGATTCCTGCCTCTCCTTCCATTAACAGAGCCGAAGATATTCGTTCCGCCCTTATGCTCATAGAATGCTTGCCCCTCTCCATCAAAAACGTTCCACGCATCCCATGGTTCTCCGTGTGTGGTCAAATTGGAACTCCGGAATTGTCGTTGTATTGCTAAACAACGGTCCCGCCCCTCCGCTTCGCCCACAAGAGCGCCGACAGATGCCTCGCCCGAGGCACTCAAATCTACGTTGCTGTAGATCCTGCTAGTTTGAGGGAACGGGGCGGTCAAGCAACCGATCCGGCGGCGTGCGCCAGATATTGGCTGCTTCCGTCGCCTCCTCACCTCGGAAGGACCGAGAACCGCGCGGGGGGGGGGATC
>DATGHU010000042.1 GCA_035307765.1 bacterium
CGATCGAGCTGGGCCTCAGGAAGCGGATAGGTGCCTTCCATCTCGATCGGGTTTTGGGTCGCCATGACGAAAAACGGTTCCTCCAGCCGACGCGACTCTCCGGCGATCGTCACGGCGTGCTCCTGCATCGCCTCGAGCAGCGCCGACTGCGTCTTGGGGGTGGCGCGGTTGATCTCATCGGCCAGCACGATTTGGGCAAACACCGGCCCGGGCTGAAACTCGAACCGGCGCCGTCCGGTGTCGTCCTGGACGATGAGGTTGGTGCCGAGGATGTCGGCGGGCATCAGGTCCGGCGTGAACTGGATGCGGGCGTAGTTCAGCGCCAGGGCCTGGGCGAGGGTGCGCACGAGGAGCGTTTTGCCGAGCCCCGGCACCCCTTCCAGGAGCACGTGCCCGCCGGCCAGCAGGGCGATGGCGACGAACTCCAGCAACTCCTGTTGACCCACGATGACCCGGCGCAGCTCCGACAGGATCGCGTCGTAGACTGCGCGGAACGCCTCGGCTTCGCGGGACAGCGGATCACTCATCGCCCGCCCCCCAGGGTCTCGAAGTACCGGCGGATCACGGTCAGGTACTCGGGCGGAATCTGATCCTGCGCCACCGCCCGGTCGTTCTGGTGGGCGACGTCCGCCGGCACCGGCGCCGTGGGAAGCTGCGGAGAGCCGGCGCGCCCCGGGGCGACCAGATCCCGAGTGAGCGAACTGCCCTCCCCCTGCTTCCCCGTCAGGTGCTCTTCGGCCCGGGTGCCGCCGAGCCGCTGGGTGGGGGCGCCGAGCGCGGGTCCCTTCCCCTGACCGGGCCGGCTGCCCTGGTTGGGACCGGGGGGAGGCGGGGTGCCGGCTTCGTCGCCGGGCGCCACGGGGTTGGGCCCCGGGGCGGTCGGCGGCGGGGCCTTCTCGGTTTGGGCCTGCCCGGTGACCTGCGCGCGGCTGTTCCCCAGCGGCCCGCCCCGGGCGATCCGCTCCGCCGATCGCTGCACCTGGCGGTGAGCGTCCCCGAGTGCCTGCTCGTCGCCGAGCATCCGCTCCAACCCTGTGAGGTCCTGCAGGGCGTCCCCGAGCGCCGAGGCGGCGGCGGGGAGACGGTCGCGCTCCACCTCGCGGCGCGCCTTCGCAAGGTTCTGTCGGGCGGAGTTTGGCGCATTCATCTCGTCCAGAGAGTCGGAGAGGGCGCTCAACCGCTTGGACAAATCCTGGCGCGCGCTGGGATTCCGCTCGCCGCGCAGCTGTCCGGTGAGCGACTCCAGCTCGCGGATTGCTCCGTCCAGCCGAGGATCGGCGGGGGAGGTCGGCGCGAGGCGCGGGTCGCGCGCGCTCTGCGTGCCGCGCACCCCGGCGCCTCCGAGGCGTCGGGCGACACGATTCTCGGCCGCCTGCAGTTGCCGGCTCGCGTCCGCCAGCAACCCCAGCGCGGACTGCCGCGACACCCGCGGCCCGGAAAGCTGCCGCCCCAACGCCTGCAGATCAGGGGCGGCGCGGCGGGCTTCGGGAAGTCCCTGCGTGCGCGCCGCCGCTTCGAGCTGCCGGGCAATCGCGGTCAGCGCGCGACCTTCGCTTCGGATCACGACGGCGTTCCGCGCCGCGGGCCAGCCCGGGATCGACCATCCCTGCAGGAAGTGCGCCCACACGAGCAGAGCGCCGACGCACGCCGCCGCCGGCCACAGCCCTCGGGGAAATGGGACGGGCGCGGCCGTGCGGGGGATGACCCCGCCCGCGACCTCCACCGCGTCGGCGATCTGCAGGCGCGCCAACCCCACTCCCGGCGAAGGCCCTTCCAGCAGTTCGACCGCGGTGCTGAGCCGATCGGCCAGGCCGAGGCGGCGATCGGTCATACGGGCAGCCTGCAACAGCGGCGGCCGCATCAACCACGCCAGCAGGGGCAGGCTGAGGGCGAGCGCCCCCACCGAGATCACCGCCGCGGCGCGCAGAGGGAACGGGATCGGAACGATCATCGTCGCGAGCGCCCACACTAGAATCCCCGCGGACGCCGCCGCCGCCGCCCGGCCGAGGAAGGGGACCGCGGCCCCCAGGCCCAGCCGCCACCGCACCCGGCCGAGCACCTCGTGCAGGGCGATCGACTCGCGCGTCATCCCGCCGCCAGGCTGCGCAGCCGCTGACCGGTCCACAGCGCACAGCCCACACCGATCGTTGCGTAGGTCGCCATCGGGACAGCGGGGAGGAGCCCCCGCGCGGCATCGGTCACCGCGACGATTGGGTTCAGCCCGTGAAGCGGCAGTGGGAGTAGGGTCGTACCGACAAAGATCACCAACAGCGTCGCCCAGTGCACCACCGTCCGCAGGAACTCCGCGTCGAAGAACACGCCGTAGAGAAGACCGATCTGGGCGATCCCCCAGGCGGCCACCGCGATCACGCTCGCCGTCGGGAGCAGCGAGACCGTGGGGATCTGCCGGATCGCCGTGGTCAGGACCAGGAGGGGCGCGCCCAGCACCAGCCAGTAACCGATCGTCACGAGCGAGCTGACGCTCTTGCCGATCACAATCGTCGCGGGGGAAAACGGTGCGAAGATCAGATCGATCGCCGCCTTCTCTCCTTCCACGGCGATCTCCTGGATGAGACACGCCGAGGCGAAGTAGGCAACCATCACGATCTGCACCCAGAGCACGGCGACGTACAGGCTTGTCTCGTTTGACTCGGTGAATCGGCCGAGTTCGGGGGGTAGTCCGAGAAAGACCAGCGCGCCGAGCATGCCGAGGTAGACCGCCTGAAGAACCCAGATCTTGCGGCTTCCGCTCCGCGCCCGCAAGTCCCCGCGCAGCACCGGATTCTCCACGGCGTCCTCCCGCCTACCGGCGCTCCAGAGGTAGCAGCAGGATCGTGAGCCGCTGGCGCGGCGCCCCGGCGCCCCCGAGCGCGAACACCGGCGCCGGTCCCTCCAACTCACCTACCAGCACCGGTGTCGCGCCATTAAGTATAGCATCGCCGTTCGGCCCCTGAAAGATCCCGTCCAATACGCGGGCGGGGAGCTCGGGCAGCGATCGCCCATCTGCCGTGGCCGCGATCCACCCATCCGGGTGCAGCTCACGAACCGTGCGGCCGGCCGGAAGATCCCCCACCGAGTAGACGCGGTCGCGCCACCGGAGTTCGACACGCCGGGCGCGGAGGGGCCCCAGGTCGACGGAAAGCGTCCGCCCACCGTCCGCCAGCGACGCCGACGCGACGAGGCCCACGGCCCCCACCGCCTCAAATGGGCGGGGCGGCTCCCCGGGACGGAGGACGCCGGTGAGGACGGTGCCGCCCGAGGTCAGCTCCATCCGAAGATCGCCGGTGGGGGTCATCGGATCGGCGACCATATCCGGAGAGACCGTAACCTTGTACCGCCCGCCGTAGGGCACCGCCACGGCGGCGACGGCGACGGCCTTCGCTTCCCCCGACCCGATGACGGGTCCGAGCACCGTCGCCTGGACCAGCGTCGCGGATCGGTGGCGGGTGAGTTCCGCCAGGCTGGAAAATGCACCCAGCCCGGCCAGGGCGATCACCACCGCCGCCCCGGCACCCGCGATCGTCGGCTTCCACCGCAGCAACCCCAGGACCGCCGCGAGATAGAGGAGGATCGCGCCGCCCACCTGCGCGTGGACCCCCGGGTCGAGGGGTGTGCCCGTGGTCAATTGCTCGGCGACCGCCGCCGCGTCAATGCTCGACGCGGCCCCCCCGCCCAGCACCTCGTCCCACAGGCGGAGGCGCCCCTTCCATTCCAACACCGGAGACCGCCACGGATCGAATCCCCAGATCGTCACCTGACCCGCGCCCGCGTCGCGGGCGGCGATCAGGGGGCCCCCGCCGCCCAGGACCTCGCGGGCCCCGGCGCGAGGGATCAGCGTGGTCGCGGCCAGCGGGGCCGGCGGGAACGCGCCGCCGTACCGGGCCGCCAGCTCGACCGGTGGGGGAGCGACGCGGGGCCCCCCCACGTCCGCAGGAAGAATCGGGTCGAGAAACGCCAGCTGCCGGGTGCCGGGGCCGGCGATCAGCAGAAGGCGTCCGCCCAAACGCACCCATGTCAGCAGCGCCTGTTGCTGGGCGCTGTCCAGCAGGGCCGGATCGAGGCCGCGAATTACGAGGAGATCGACCGCGGCGTACTCTTCAAAGCTGTGGGGGAGCGCGTCCGCCGTGACGTACCCAACCGCAACCCGGCCGGGAAGGAGGCTGAGGGCGGCCAGGCCGACGCGGTCGTCGGATAACACGACCAGCACGCGGTCACCGACCTGTTCCGGCGCGATGGCCACCGCGGTCTGCAGGACCGGCTCCCCGTTGACGGCGACGCGGATCGTCACGGGGCGTCGGGGATCGCGGATCGTCACCGGGGCCCGGATCACCTGGCCTGCCCCGGCGACCGATTCGAAGGGGACGATGGTCGAGGTGATGACCCGCCCGATCTCGGGCCCGAGTGCGGGGGCGTCCACCTCGAGTTCGGCGTGGCCCGATCGCGCCAGCGGGGGCACCACGACCAGGATCGGCACCGTCACCCCGAGTTTAACGATCCCATCGAACCCCAGCCGGACCTCTAGGCCGCCGTCCGCCGCGGGGCTCGCGGCGGACGGCGGCGCGGGCGCGAGGCACCAGAGCGCGCAAAGCCCGACGAGGGCCGGGCCGGCGCACCGCGCCACCTCCCGCCAGGTGCGGCTATGTGGCTTTCTTGCCGTCACCCGAACTCGACTCGGCGGTCGAAGGCTTCGTCGAGGACGAAGAGGATCCGGCGTCCGATCCGCCCGCGGACACCTTGGTCGGCGCGGCGGTCTTGCTTTCCCCCTCGGCCGGGGCGGGGGATTTTCGGTTATCGGTGACATAGAATCCCGAACCTTTAAAAATGAGGGCGGGCGCGGAAAACACGCGGCGCACCGGCCCTTTGCAGCGCTCGCAGCGCTCGACAGTCTCACCTACTGCGTGGACAACCTCAAACTCGTGGTGACAGCGTGTACACCGATACTCATACGTTGGCACGATCTCACCTCTGCGGCTCAAACGCAGAAAACGGCCCCGCCCGCGACGGAAGCGGGGCCGGATGCGATGCTACGTTTATTGTGGCCCCGGATCCGCGTGGCTGTCAAGGTGACGGTACATGACGACCGTATCGGCGAGGGGGCCCGAGGCCGCTTGGGCATAGCCGGGAATGATGCCGACTCGAACGTAGCCGAGGCTCGCGTAGAGACGTTCGGCCGCGTCGCCGGGGCGGGTGTCGAGGACCAAGAGTGTCCGGCCGGCGCCGCGGGCGGCCCGCTCAACCGCCAGCATCAGGGCACGCCCGATGCCCCGGCGGCGGACCGCGCGGTGCACGAGCAGCTTCATCACCTCGGCGCGGTGGCGTGCGTTCGGCATGGCCGCGAGTGCGAGTTGGACGGTCCCCTGCACGACGCCGCCGACCACCGCTGCGAGGACGAGGTGCGTGCCGCCCGCCACCCCCGCCGCCACGCTCATCCAATAGGCGCGGGCATCGGCCTCCGCCAGCGGCGGCAGAAACCCTACCGACGCCCCGCTGTCAACCGCGTCCTGGAGGAGGGCGATGAACTGCGCGCCGTGCGCCCGGAGCTGCTGCGCGGAGAGGACCTGGATCTCATCCACGTGCCGCCGCCCTCGGGCGAAGCCCCCTGCCGGTCGAGGAGACCCGCACGATTCGTCGGGTGTCGGAGGAGCGGCGGTGTGCGACCGACGGGCCGAGGTGAAGCGCCTCAGCAGACGCTGTACTTCCCCTGGGCCAATTCGCGGCAGAAGACCTGGATCCCGGCCAACTCGCGGTCCACCACCTCGCCGACCCGACGCTCGACGGCGGCCTTGCGCGCGCCCTTGGCAAGGATGATCTGGGCGGCGGCGACCGGCTCATCGATCGGCTTGCCGATCTGGCTGACCATCCAGACGTACGCCTCGCGAACGCCCTCGACCTCCTCGAACACCTTCTGCGCCACCTGATGGGTGAAGATCGAGTAGATCTTTCCCACGTGGGAGACGGGGTTTTTGCCGGCGGCCGCCTCGGTGCCCATCGGTCGATTGATCGCGATGACGCCGTTGACCTTGTTGCCCCGTCCGATCTGACCGCTGTCGCCCGACTCGGCGGAGGTGCCGAGCACCGAGAGGTAGATTCCCCCCACCCCCCGCCCCGGTTCGTCGAGGGTGTTCAGGTCGAAGTGGATCTTATCCATCGTGGTGCGCCGGGCGAGAAAGGACGTGACGGCATCGTAGATCTGCTGCTTGCGACGGAAATAGTGATCCTCGTTTTCGATGAAACGATCGACGAAGGCCACGGCGGCCGTGAGGCGCAGCTCCCGCCCCTGCCGCACGCCCATCACTTTGACGTCCTCGCCCGCCTCCGGAAACTCTTCCTTGAAGGTGCGGGAGTTGATGAACTGCTCGGTTTCGCGCACCAGCCGCTCCGTCTCGGTCATCGGCCAATACCCCACCGCCGCCGACGTATCGTTGGCGCCCATGACGCTGCGGCTGAAGATGTCGACGAGTTCGGCCGACCCCGGCTTGATCTCCAGCTGGTAGGAAACGTGGGGACCGTCGAGGGTGTCCGGTCCGCCTGGATCGACGAACCGGAGGTTCTCGCGCAGCCAGTTCTTGGCGGTCCTGATGGCGAGCTCGCGAATCGGCACGACCCGGCCGTTGAGCCCCTCGGTCGCCCGATCGCCGAAGATGAGCTTCATCGGCTCGCGGATCGCTCCGCCTCCGAACTTGACCTCGGCATCTCCGGCAACCAGGAAGGCCTTGTCGATGTTGTGGTGAAGGATCCGGCCGAACTGGCTCAGGTACTCCCGGCTGAGCTCAACCGACACCCGATCCATGATCGCGTCACAGATCGAGTCGGGGTGGCCGATCCCCTTGCGCTCCACCATCTCGACCTGCAGGTCGCCCACCGGGACTCCCGGCAAAGTCTCTACCCGAATGGTCCGCATCCTGGTTGTCCTCCGATCGCCCGCTCCCGATCCATCCCGCACCGACGCGACCGGGAGGGCGTCACAGGCAGGCGTTCTTCGCGGCCCGCCGGTGATCTCCTGCGTCCGCTGCCATTCCGCGTTACCGGGTCGGGGCCTGTGCAAATATCCTGACCAGCACCATGCCGCAGGCAAACCCGCCGATGTGCGCCCACCACGCCACGCCGCCGGCCTGGGGCACGCCGAGCGACGCCAGGCCCGAGAACAGTTGGATGAAGATCCACAGCGGCAGGAACAAAACCGCGGGCACCCACACGAACCGCAGAAAGAGCAACAGCCAGATGACCAGCTGCACCCGCGCCGTCGGATACAGCACCAGATACGCGCCGAGGACACCGGCGATGGCCCCGCTGGCGCCGATCGTCGGCTCGGCCGACAGCGGGTTCGCGAGGATGTGCACAAGGTTGGCGACCACTCCGCAGATCAGGTAGAACACCAAAAAAGGGCCGTGCCCCATGGCGTCCTCGACGTTGTCGCCGAAGATCCATAGGAAGAGCATGTTGCCCAAGATGTGCCCCCAGCCGCCGTGCAGAAACAGACTGGCGACCAACCGCACCGGGAGCGGCGCGGGGGTGGGCGCGATCCGGCCGGTGACCGCCGCGGGGACGACGCCGTAGGCCATCAGCAGGCGCGCCGCGTCGTCCAGTGTCGGCAGCGTGAGGGTGTAGTAGAACGCCGCCCCGCACGCCGCCATCACCACGTACAGCATGATGGGAAAGGTGCGGGACGGAATGTCGTCCCGAAGGGGGAAGAAGATCACCGGCGCTGACTAGCGGGCCGGCGCCGAAGTGTGAGGGCGATTGTGCGGAAGGCGACGCGAACGGAGGCCAAGGCTGGCCCGCGGCCCGCTCACCCGGAGGTTCCGGCTTCCTGTGCCTCGCGCATCTCGGCCTCCTGCTTCTCACGGACCACGATCTCCACTTCTTTCATCAACCCCTCGAGAAGGTGTGCCTCGGGCAGGCTGGCGACGATCTTGCCCTTCTTGAAGATGAGCCCCATCCCCTTGCCGGCGGCGATCCCGAGATCCGCCATTCTCGCTTCCCCGGGGCCGTTGACCGCGCACCCCATCACCGCCACCTTCACCGGAACCGGGTACTGCTGCAGACGGCGCTCCACCTCCTCGGCCAGCGTGACGATGTCGACGTCGGCCCGGCCGCACGACGGACACGCCACCAGGATCGGTCCCTTCATCCGCAGGCCGAGCGATTTGAGGACCTCGAACCCGACCTTCACCTCCTCCACCGGATCGGCGGCGAGCGAGACCCGGATCGTGTCCCCGAGTCCGCGGGAGAGGATGGCCCCCAGGCCCACCGACGATTTCACCGTCCCGGCCCATGTCGTCCCGGCTTCGGTGATCCCGACGTGCAACGGATACGGAGCGGCCTCCGCGATGCGGACGTAGGCCGCGATCGCCATCTCCACGTCGCTGGCCTTGACCGAGATCACGATATCGTGGAAGTCGAGGTCCTGCAGGATCTTGATCTCGTCGAGAGCGCTCTCGACAAGCGCTTCGGCGCAGGGCTCGCCGTACTTGCGGAGCATCTCCTTCGAGAGCGAGCCGACGTTCGCCCCCACCCGAATCGGCACGCTCCGGCTCTTGGCCTCGCGTGCCACGGTCCGGACGCGCTCGGCGACCCCGATGTTTCCCGGGTTGAGCCGCAGCTTGTCGACCCCCGCCTCGAGGGCGGCGAGCGCCAGGCGATAGTCGAAGTGAATGTCCGCGACGAGCGGGATGGAGATGCGGGCCTTGATCTTCCCGAGCACGGCGGCGGCGGCTTTGTCCGGGACCGCGACGCGGACGATCTCGCACCCCGCGGTGACCAGGGCCTGGATCTGCGCAACCGTGGCGTCGACGTCCCGCGTATCCGTGGTGGTCATCGACTGCACCGACACGGGCGCCCCGCCCCCCACCGGGACCGGTCCGACTCTGACGCGCCGCGTCTGTGTGCGATCCATCCGGCCTATTCTAACATCAACGGCTTCGTCCCGCTACGGCAGCGGGATGTGCACGGGATGCAGGATGTCGCGGACGGTCAAGGCGATGATCAAGCAGAGCAGCAGCGCCAGCCCGACCAGGTGGATGTACCCCTCCCGGCGGGGATCGACCGGCCGCCGCCGCAGCCCCTCCGCCACCAGAAAGGCGGCCCGGCCGCCGTCCAGCGCCGGCAGCGGGAAGAGGTTGAACAGCCCGATGATGATGCTGAAGAACGCCGTGATGTACAGGAAGGTCTCCGCCCCGGAATGGGCCGCCTGGTCGAGGACGTTGACGGCGGTCACCGGGCCGCTCAGTTGGCTCAGCAGTTGCCCGGACCGGAACAGCCCTCCCAGCGCGCTGAGGTAGGCGACGATATCGCGACCAGTCGTCGTCACCCCCCACCACAGGGCCCGGGCGGGATCGAGGTGGGCGCGGATGACCGAGGGAGAGAACCCGGTCAACCAGACCCGCTGTCTCGGATCGTACCGGGTGGGGACATGGATCAGGGATTGCCCCCCCGTCCGGTCGATAAGGATCGCGAGCGTCCGCCCGTGGCTGGAATGAATCGTCTGGACGATCTCCTCGCCGTTCTTCATCGGGCGGCCATCGATCGCCAGGATGACGTCCCCGGGCCTCAGTCCGGCTTTGGCCGCGGGATACCCCGCGACCAACGACCCGACGCGGTTGCTGACGCCGACCGGGATCCCAAACGCCGCGGCGACCACCGCGAGGAGGAGGATGGCGAGAAAGAAGTTCATCACCGGCCCCGCGCACACCACGGCCAGGCGCGCCTCGACCGACTTCGTTCGGAACGACCGCTCCGGCGCCTCCTCGGGCTCGCGGCTGTCAAGATCCTCGCCGGCCATGTTGACGTAGCCGCCGACCGGCAACAGGTTCAGCGCATAGGTCGTCTCACCGCGGGTGACCGCGGCGAGGCGCGGCCCGAACCCAATGGCAAAGGTGTGCACCGTAATCCCCACCCGCTTGGCGACGATGAGATGCCCCAGTTCGTGGACCACGATCATTAACTCCAGGGCCAGGATGGCCAGGACAAGCGTAGGCACTCAGACTCCCTCCGCGGCGACTCGCGCATCGGTATTGACGATCAGCAGGCGCCCCCTAATCATATATCCTCTCTTCTTCCCCTTTTTCGCCTGGTCCGGCGGCGTGATGCCACGCCGCACCGCACGCGGCGCGGATCATGCCGCGCAGGCGGCCGCCTCGGCCCGCGCCCGCGCTTCTCGATCCGCACCGAGCACCACGTCGAGCGAGGTCACCGCAACCGGGCGGTGTCCGTCCAGCACCCGGCGCACCAGCCTGGCGATGTCGGGAAAGCGAATTCGGCGGTCGAGGAAGAGGCCGACCGCAACCTCGTTCGCCGCATTGAGCGCCGCGGGGCCCGTCCCTCCCAGCGCCAACGCCTGGCGCGCCAGGTCGAGGCAGGGGAAACGGATGAGGTCCGGGGCCTCGAAGGTCAGGGCTCCCACCGTCCGGAGGTCGAACCGGCTCAACGGACTCGGGTGCCGCGCGGGATACGTGAGCGCGTACTGCACAGGCAACCGCATATCGGTCGGCCCGAGTTGGGCCAGGAGGGATCCGTCCACGAACTCGACCAATGCGTGGATGGTGCTCTGGGGGTGCACGACGACCTCAATCGCCCCCGGGGCGACGCCGAACAACCAGTGCGCCTCGATAATCTCCAAACCCTTGTTCATGAGCGTCGCCGAATCAATCGACACTTTTCGCCCCATCGTCCAGGTTGGATGCCGGAGGGCCTCCGCCGGCCCGACCGTCTCCAGGGCCTCACCGGGAAAACGCAGGAACGGCCCTCCCGAAGCCGTGAGCCACAGCCGGGCGACCCCCCCGGCCCCCCCCTGCTCGAGACACTGAAAGATCGCAGAATGTTCGCTGTCCACGGGCAACACCCGTGCCCGCGAGCGCGCCGCCGCCGCCGTCACGAGGGCCCCCCCGGCGACCATGGCCTCCTTGGTGGCCAGCGCCACATCCTTTCCCGCGCCGAGCGCGGCGAGGGTCGGAGCGAGGCCCGCGGCGCCGACCACGGCCACCAACACCAGGTCGGCGCTCGTCTCCGCGGCCAGCGTGGAGAGGCCCTCCGGCCCGATGAGAACGTCGCCGCGCCATCCGGGGATCCCCCCGCGGATGCGGGCCGCGCCTTCCGCGGTTCCGACCACGACCGCCTCCGGCCGGTGTTCTGCCACCTGCTCAATCAACCGTGGGATGTTGTCGTTCGCGGCCAGGGCCACCACGTCCAGGCCGCCCGCATCCCCCCGCAGGTGGCGCACCACATCGAGCGCGGTGCGGCCGATCGACCCCGTCGAGCCCAGGATGGCCACGCGGCGCCTCATCCCCGCGGCCACCAGAGCATCGTGAAGTAACCCACGGCCATCGCGAACAACAGCCCGTCGAATCGGTCCAAGATCCCGCCGTGCCCCGGAAGGATCCGCCCGGCGTCCTTCACCCCGACCTCACGCTTGACCGCGGACTCCCACAGATCCCCGACGATGCTGGCCGCCGCGCACAGCCCGCCGACGGTCGCCGCGATCGGGAGCGGGATCCGAAACCAGATCCCGCACACCAATCCCCCGAGGATCCCGGCGACGATCCCCCCCACGGCGCCCTCGAGCGACTTGTTCGGGCTGACCTGGGGCAGCAGCTTGCGCCGCCCGGTCATCGCCCCTACGAAATACGCGGCACTGTCCGCCGCCCAAACAACGAGAATCACGAGCAAGGCCGGGGCCGGGTCGCTCAGATGCGTCGAGCCGAGGCCGAGAGCGCGCAGGCGGAGGACGTAGCTGAACAGATATCCCACGTACAGCGCGCCGAGGAGGGTGAGCCCGGTGTTGGCCAGCGCACGGTCCGGACGGCCGCGCCGCAGCTGCACCGCCACCGTCCACACCAGAAGCGCGGGCAGCCCGACCGACTGCCAGGGACTCGGCCAGGCCGCCTCGACCGCAAAGAGGACCCCGGCGGCCATCCCGGCCGCCCGCACCGGTCGGTACCCGGTGCGCTCGACCATCCGGTAAAATTCGTCGAGGCCGATCAAGATCACACCAACGACTCCCACAAACAACCACGGGCTCCCGAGGATCACCAGCGCGAGGGTCAGCGGCATCCCGATCGCGGCGGTGGCCAGCCGCGTTGCCAGCCGGTCTCCCCCCGGCCGCGGGCGCTCGATGCCGCCGCCGGCCGGCGGGCCCATCCCCTCGGCAGCGGGACGGTCGGCCGGGGAGGGAAGGCTATCCAAGATCCACTCCGCCGAAGCGTCGTTTGCGTGACTGGTAGCTGCGGATCGCCTCAAAGAGATCAAGCTTTCGGAAGTCGGGCCAGTGGATTTCCGTGAAGTAGAGCTCGGCGTAGGCGGCCTGCCACAGGAGGAAGTTGCTGAGCCGGTGCTCCCCCCCCGTCCGGATCAACAGGTCCGGATCCGGAAGATCGGGGGCAAACAGCCGCTGCTGCAGCGCCCGTTCGTCGATGTCCTGAAGTGCCATCCGGCCCTCCACCGCCTCCCGCGCCAGCTGCCTGGCCGCCTCGGTGATCTCGCTGCGGCCGCCGTAGTTGACCGCCAGATTGAGGGTGATTTGGGTGTTGTGCTCGGTGAGCGCCATCACCTGCGCAATCGCTGCCTGCACCCCCGCCGGCATGGCGTCGAGCAGCCCCGACGCGCGGAAGCGCACGCCGTTCTTCTGAAGGTCGAGCGCCTCCTCACGCGCGGTCTCGACCATCAAGGTCATCAACGCCTCCACCTCATCTTGTGGGCGCCGCCAGTTCTCCGTGCTGAACGCGTAGAGGGTCAGAACCTCCACCCCGCACTCGCGCGCCCCCTCCAGCGTGCGGCGCAGAGCCTGGCGCCCCACGCGGTGCCCCTCGACCCGAGGGAGCCCCCGCACCTCCGCCCAGCGGCCGTTGCCATCCATGATGATCGCGATGTGCCGGGGCATGCGGGAAGGATCCAGGGAGGCCCGCACCGTCTCCTCCCGCCACCCTAGGTTCGCCACCGTCCGACCGCGGGCTCTGCTCACCCGCCACTCCCCTCTCCACCGCGCGCCACCCCGGCCCCCGCCCGATGCACCAAGGCCCCCTCGAGCCGAGGGGGCCCCCCATCTCCCCTATGGTGACCCGGGCCGAACGTCGGGGCAACGCCACCTATACGCGTGCGTCGTCCGACCGCTCTCCGCACGCCACAAGCATCAGGCGCCCATCCGTGTCCACGCGCTCCCGTACCACCCGTCGGGGATCCCGGAGGGTCCCGCGCGGCGGGCGGGTCTCCAGGACCGACTCGACCGTCCATCCCGCGGCGGCGACGATCCGCGTCGCCTCATCCAGGGTGAACCCGACCACGTCCGGCGGCCCGCCGACCGGGGGCATCAGACTTCCATGATCTCCTTCTCTTTGGTCCCGAGCAGCGCGTCGATCTCCTTGACGAAGCGATCCGTCATCTTCTGCAGGTCGTCGATCGCCCTCCGGCTGTCGTCCTCGGAGATCTTGTGCCCGGTCTCAAGCTGCTCAAGCTTGTCCTTGTGATCCCGCCGAATGTTCCGGACCGCTACCCGCCCCTCTTCGGCGTGCTTGCGGACGACCTTCACGAGTTCCCGGCGGCGCTCCTCCGTCAGCGTCGGGATCGGAAGCCGGATCACCGTCCCATCGGTCGACGGCATCAGCCCGAGCTCGCTCTTCAAGATCGCCCGCTCCACTTCTTTCACCAAGGTCTTGTCCCAGGGTTGCACGACCAGAAGGCGGGGATCGGGGACCGACACGCTGGCCACCTGGGTGACGGGGGTTTGAACGCCGTAGTAGTCGACGGTGACACGCTCGAGCAGCGCGGGAGTCGCCCGGCCCGTGCGGACCGTGCCAAACTCCCGTTTGGTCGCATCCACGGCCTTCTGCATGTGGACTTTAGCGTCGCTGATCACGTCGTTGATCACCCACGCTGCCTCCCACCAAGGTACCGATTTCCTCTCCGCGCACCGCCCGCTTCAAATTGCCGGCGTGGGCGATGTCGAAGACGACGATCGGCATGTCGTTGTCCATGCAGAGCGAGGTCGCGGTGGCGTCCATCACCTTGAGCCCGCGGTTCAGCACGTCCATGTACGCCAGGGTGTCGAACCGAACCGCATCCGTGCTCCCCCGCGGATCCTTGTCGTAGACCCCGTCGACTCCCTTCTTGGCCATGAGGATGGCGTCGGCTTCGATTTCGACCGCCCGCAGGGCGGCGGCGGTATCCGTGGTAAAGTACGGGCTGCCGGTGCCGCCGGCGAAGATGACCACCCTCCCCTTTTCCAGATGCCGGATCGCCCGTCGGCGGATGTACGGCTCGGCAACCTGCCGCATCTCGATCGCGGTCTGCACACGGGTCTCGAGCCCCTCGCGTTCCATCGCGTCCATCAGCGCCAGGGCGTTGATCACCGTGGCAAGCAGCCCCATGTAATCGGCGGTCGCCCGGTTGAGGCCGGTGTGCTCCGCGAACTGCACCCCCCGGACGATGTTGCCCCCGCCGACGACGATCGCCACGTCCACGCCGATGTCGCGGACGGACTTCACCTCCTGGGCCACAAGCCGAAGGACCTCCGGATCGAGGTCCCCCAGTCCACCGCCCCCTGCCAACGCCTCCCCGCTCAGCTTGAGGAGAATGCGGCGGTAGGCGGGCCGCCCGCCCCCGGTCGTCATTCGCCCAGCCGAAATCGGGCGAAGCGTCGGATTTGAATGTTCTCGCCCGTCCGGGCGACCACTTCCTTCACCACGTCTCCCACCGTCCGCCCCTGGTCGCGGATGAACGGTTGCTGCAGCAGGCATACGCTTTGGAAGAACTTTTCAAGCTGCTCATCGGCGGCCGCCGCCGCCGCCGCACCGGCCTTGCTTTCGGTTTGAGCCTTGGCCAGGTAGGCGGCGCGCTCCCCGGCGACGACATCCTCGGGCACATCCTCCCGGGTGACATACCGTGGATCACTCGCCGCGACCTGCATCGCAACGTCTCGGGCCAGGGTCCGAAAATCTTGGGTCCGGGCGACGAAGTCCGTCTCGCAGTTGATCTCCACCAGCACGCCCAACCGTCCCTCGCCGTGAATGTAGGAGGTGACCATGCCTTCCTTGGCGACCCGCCCGCTCTTGCGGGCCGCCGCCGCCAATCCTTTGGCGCGCAACAGCTGCTGGGCTATCTCCAGGTCTCCCCGCGCCTCGGTCAGCGCGTTGCGGCAGTCCATCACCCCCGCGCCCGTCCTGGCGCGCAGTTCTTTCACTTGACCGGCGCTGATCTCCAACGCTTCTGTCCTCCGCTCTAGGCCTGAACTTCCTCTCCTTCCGGCGGCGCCTCGACGCCCTCACCCTCCCCGGGCAGCGGCGCCATCGGCGCGGGCTCGACCGCCTCCTCCGCGGCGTGGGCGGCTTCCTCTTCGATCATTTCCGCCTTGCGCCGCTCCTCGTACCCCTCCTGCGCGGCGTTGGCCACGCGGTTCGTGATCAGCCGGACCGCCCGAATCGCGTCGTCGTTGCCCGGGATGGGGTAGTCGGCCTCGTCCGGATCGCAGTTCGTGTCGATGATCGCGACGATGGGAATCCGGAGCTTGCGCGCCTCGGCGATCGCGATGTGCTCCTTGCGGGTGTCGACGACGTACATCGCCGACGGGAGGGTCTTCATCGCGGCGATCCCGCTGAGGTACTTTTCCAACCGGGCCAGCTCATCCATCAAGTGGGACTGCTCCCGTTTGGGCAGGATGTCCAGCGTCCCGTTCTCGCGGATTTCCACGAGCTCCTTGAGGCGGTCGATCCGTCCCTTGATGGTGTTGAAGTTGGTGAGCATTCCACCCAGCCAGCGTTGGTTCACGAAGAACTGATGGGCGCGGGTCGATTCCTCTCGGATCGCATCCTGAGCCTGCTTCTTGGTCCCGACGAAGAGCACAGATCCGCCGGCCGCGACCGTTTCGCGGACAAACTTATAGGCCCCCTCGATCAGGGGGACCGATTTCTGGAGATCGATGATGTGGATCCCGTTTCGCTGCGTAAAAATAAACGAGCCCATCTTGGGGTTCCACCGGCGGGTTTGATGCCCAAAGTGGACCCCGGCCTCGAGGAGCTGCTTCATCGTCACAACAGGCACTGCATTCCATCCCCTTTCGGTTTCGCCTCCGCTCCCCTCATCCCGCGCCGGAACCCGAGCTCGGGCACCGCCGGACGCAGTCCAGGAGCGTGCTGAAAGTCTTGCCGTAGTATAACATAGGCCCTTCGATGAGACAAATAGCGCCGCACGGGCCCGCGCGCGCGCTGCGGCCGGGCCTTGCGGACCGAGCTAGAGGATGTAGCGGCTCAGGTCGCGGTCGGTGAGGATCCCGGCCAGGTGCTCGCGCACGTACGCGGCATCGATCACCACCTCCGGCGCCCCCTCCGGAGCGGCAAATGAGATCTCTTCGGTGACCCGTTCGAGAATGGTGTGGAGACGCCGCGCCCCGATGTCCTCTGTCTGGTCGTTGACCTGGCGACCGATCCGGGCCATCTCGCGGACACCATCCGGGGTGAACTCCACCCGGATGCCCTCCGTGGCCAGCAGGGCGGCGTACTGTTTCGTCAGCGCGTTCTCGGGCTCGACCATGATCCGGACGAAGTCCTCCTCCGTCAGCGGTTGGAGCTCGACCCTGATCGGCAGCCGTCCCTGGAGCTCGGGGATCAGGTCCGACGGCTTCACGACGTGAAACGCCCCGGCGGCGATGAAGAGAATATGGTCGGTGCGGACGGGGCCGTGCTTCGTGGTGACCGTCGAACCCTCCAGGATCGGGAGGATATCGCGCTGCACGCCCTCGCGCGAGACATCTGGACCGACGTCCCTTCCTCCTCCGGCGATCTTGTCCAACTCATCGATGAAGATGATGCCGGCTTCTTCGGCTCGGCGGATGCCTTCGCGGATCACCTCGTCGCCGTCGATGAGCTTCTGCGCCTCTTCATGCGTCAGAACGCGGAGCGCATCGGAGGCGGTCATCCGGCGTTGCTTGCGCCGCCTGGGGAGAACGGTCCCGAAAAGGTCCTGGAGGTTGATCCCCATCTCCTCCGCCCCCTGGCCGGAGAACACTTCGATCGTCGGGGACGCCGCCTGTTCGACCTCGATCTCCACCATCTCCTCGTCGAGGTCGCCCCGGGCGAGCCGGTCGCGAAGCGCGGCGCGCCGACCGGCGAGCTCCGCCGCGTCGTCCTCGGGAGGGGGGGTCTCCGCCGCCGGCGTCCGGGTGCCGCCAAAGAGCGCCTCCAGCGGGCTGGCGTACGGTCCCTCACGGCGCGACGCCGGAGCCAGAATCTCCACGAGCCGTTCCCGAGCCTGGGCCGCGGCCCGCACCTCGACGACGGCCATCCTCTCGCTCCGGACCATCTGCACCGACGCCTCGGTGAGGTCGCGCACCATCGAGTCCACGTCCCGGCCCACGTAACCGACCTCGGTAAACTTTGTGGCCTCCACTTTCATAAACGGGGCCGCGGTCAGCCGGGCGAGCCGGCGGGCGATCTCGGTCTTGCCGACGCCGGTGGGGCCGATCATGAGGATATTCTTGGGGATCACCTCGTCCCGGAGTTCAGGGCCGAGGCGGCTGCGACGGTACCGGTTGCGCAGGGCGATGGCGACCGAACGCTTCGCGGCGGTTTGACCGACGATGTATTTGTCGAGCTCTGCAACGATCCGGCGCGGCGTCAGGTCCACCATCGCCAGTGGAGGATCGGCGCGGCGGCGGCCCTCCATCGGCTAGCGCAGGACCTCTACGGTTACCCGGTCATTGGTGAACACGCAGATCTCGGCGGCGAGGCGCAACGCCTCCCGCGCGGTCTCCTCCGCGGAGAGGCGTGAGTGCTGCAACAGCGCCCGGGCGGCGGCGAGGGCGTACGGGCCCCCCGAACCGATCGCGGCCACCCCGTCGTCGGGCTCGACGATGTCCCCGCCCCCGGAGAGCACGAAGATGTGCTCTCGATCCGCCACGACCATCAGGGCCTCCAACCGGCGGAGGATTCGATCGGTCCGCCACTCCTTGGCCAGTTCGACCGCCGCGCGCGGGAGGTTGCCGTGGAACTCCGTCAGCTTCTGCTCAAGCTTCTCAAAGAGGGTAAGCCCGTCGGCCGCCGAGCCGGCAAACCCCAACAGCACGCCATCGGCCAAGCGCCGGACCTTCTTCGCTCCGTGCTTCAGCACGGTGGTGCCGGCGCTCACCTGCCCGTCCCCCCCCACGGCGACGACCCCGTCTCGCCGCACCGCAATGATAGTGGTCGAGCGCCACGCCCTCCCGATCGTGCCCGGACGCCGGTGAGATCGTCTGCGCCCGACCGACCGGCTCAGGACGGCGCCCCGACCTGCTCGACCTCTCGCGGTTTCGGCAGTTCCTTGTACTGGCAGCCCTTGTTGCTGCACACGACGGGCGCCGGCGTCCCCCGCCGGGCGCGCTTCGCCACCAGCATTTGCCCGCACTCGGGGCAGACCCGCCCGGTTGGGCGGTCCCACGAGGTGAACGTGCAGGCCGGGTAGTTGGCGCATCCGAAGAACATCCGCCCCTTCCTGGTGCGCCGTTCCACCACTTCCCCCGCGTCAAGCGGACACTTGACCCCGATCCCGACGGGGCGTGTATACGAACACTCCGGATACCCCGAGCAGGCGATGAACTGCCCGTAGCGCCCGCGCCGCTTGACGAGCGGCTTGGTGCAGCGGGGGCACGGTTCCCCGATTTCCTCGGGCGCCATCTCCACCTCTTCGATGTTCTGCTCGGCCTTGTGCAGCACTTCTGCGAATGGCCCATAGAATCCGTGGAGCAGGCGGATCCAGTCCTCCTGCCCCTCCTCGACCCGGTCGAGGTCCTCCTCCATGTGGGCCGTGAACCCGACGTTCACCACGGTGGGGAAGTGCTCGACCAGAAGGGAGTTGACGAGCGTGCCGAGCTCGGTCGGGTACATCCGCCGGTCCTCGAGCTCCACGTACCCGCGATGCTTGATCGTCTCGATGATCGGCGCGTAGGTGCTCGGCCGGCCGATCCCCCGCTCTTCGAGCGCGCGCACGAGCGTCGCCTCGGTATAGCGGGGAGGCGGCTGGGTAAAGTGTTGCGCGGGATCGAGGCTCACCAGCCGCAGGCGCTCCCCCTGCTGAACGTCCGGCAGCCAGCCTTCGGGAGTGTCCTCCTCCCCGTTGTCGCGCCCCTCGAGGTATACGCGGAGAAACCCCGGGAATTTCACGCGCGATCCGGTGGCCCGGAACAGGTAGGGGCCGACGGTGATGTCGACGGCCAGCGTATCGAGCACCGCGGACGCCATCTGGCTGGCGAGGAATCGCTCCCAGATGAGTTTGTACACCTTGTATTGATCCGCCTTGAGGAACGGCTTCACGATTTCCGGAGTGCGCAGCACGGAGGTCGGCCGGATGGCTTCGTGGGCCCCCTGGGCGTTCCGGCGAGATGGGTACTGTCGGGGTTGGCCGGGGACGTAGGGCGCACCGAACACCTGCCCGATGTACTCACGGGCCTGCTGCTGCGCCTCCTCCGCGACCCGAACGGCGTCGGTGCGCATGTAAGTGATCAACCCGACGGTTCCTTCCGTCCCCACGTCGAGACCTTCGTAGAGCTGCTGCGCCACAACCATGGTGCGCGCCGCCGAGTACCCGAGTTTCCGGTTCGCCTCCTGCTGGAGCGTGCTCGTGGTGAACGGCGCCGAGGGATGCCGCTGTTGATCTTTACGGCGGATCTCGGTGACCGTGAACGGCAGCCGTTCCACTTCCTGCACGATCGCTTGCGCGGTGGCTCCGTTCGGGACGTCGATCTTCTCGTCGTTCTTGCTGACCAGACGCGCGACAAATGCGGCCTCTTCGGTCTCCCGCGCCAAACGGGCAGCGATCGACCAGTACTCCTGAGGGACAAAGGCGTCGATCTCCTGTTCCCGCTCACAGATCAGACGGACCGCCACGGATTGCACGCGGCCGGCGCTCAGCCCGCCGCGAATCTTTCGCCAGAGCAGCGGGCTGATCTTGTACCCGACCAGGCGGTCCAGGATCCGGCGGGCCTGCTGGGCGTTCACGAGGCTGATGTCAATGTCCCGGGGCGCGAGCAGCGCCTTGCGCACGGCCTCTTTGGTCACCTCGTGAAACTCGATCCGCTTGATCTTCGGGTTCACCTTGGAAAGGATCGACGCAAGATGCCAGGAGATCGCTTCGCCCTCGCGATCGGGGTCGGTGGCCAGGTAGACGGCGGACGCCTTCTTGGCCGCCGCCTTCAGCTCTTTGATGACCGGCCCTTTCCCCTTGGGCACAACATATTTCGGCGTGAATTCGTGTTCGACGTCGACCCCCAGCTGGCTGCGTGGAAGATCCTTGACGTGTCCCATCGAGGCGATGACTTCGTACTTCCGGTCCAAGAGCTTCTTCACGGTCCTCGCCTTGGTGGGCGATTCTACAACGACGAGTGATTTGGTCACGAATCGCCTCCTGGCTGATGCAACCAGCTGTCCCTCCTGTTAACCGACCGGGGGGCACACGGCTTCCCCGACGGCTGCCGAACCATCCCGCCCCGATCGCGGGCGACCAGCGCGGCCGACACCGTTTCCTCCCAGGCCAAGCCCCCGACGGCCCGACCGGCATCCGTCATGGACCCACCGGGGAAAAGCCCGCCCCCGCTGCGTGGGGAGCGGCCGTCCCGCGATCCGCCGGCGGCTGGAACCGGGGAAAGTGGCGCCCCGGGTGTCATTGGGGCCGGCTTCTCACTCCCCCCTCGGTCGCGGCGGCGACCCGTGCCGGGGCGCCGATCTGCGAGGGCACCGAGATCGTCGACGGAGCCCGGGCGGTGCGCCGTGGGCGCCTTAGAGGCCCTTCCCCCGTCCGTCAATGTCGCTTCCATTAAAGTACGGTTAAAGTACGGTGCCCGTACGGTGCTCGGCCCGATACGCCGAATCTGGGCCGCACCCCAGCACCGCCTCCCTCCCACATCGGCCGGGACGCCGCATCGGGCTGCCGCCCTCGGAGTCCTTCGGTCGCCTCCGACCTCAGCCTCCCGGATGGTGATCCTCACGCAAGGCTCCGATCGACACGGGACCGACGACGCCGCCGGACGGCGCGCAATTACACACCGACGCGCGCGGATCGTCCTTACCTCTATACCCGTATCCCGGCGATTTTATACCTCTCCTCCGACGATTGTCAAATGCGAGACCCTAATGCCTATCGATCGGCGCTCCACGGCAGCGCTCCGCCGGCCCCGATCGATCGCACGCCATCTCCTCCTCGAACCACGTTGTCCCCGCCGAACCGGGGCCGATCCCAGCCACGACGCCGCCGAACGATCGCCGCTTCCGCTGGCAGGAAGCCCCGCGCCCCCCGATGAAGGGGAAGGCACATTGGGAACCGCCGTGAACATCCGTTCATGAGGCTGCTCGACCGCCTTTCCCAACTCGACCGGGAGCGGCACCCCATCCGGGTGGCCGTGATCGGCGCCGGCCAGATGGGCAGCGGTCTGGTGCATCAACTGGCTCGCCTGCCCGGCATGCGGGTCGCCGGCGTCTGCGACCTGGCGGTGGAGCGGGCGCTGGCGGCGGTGGAGGGGGCCGGGATCTCGGCGGACGTGGCGGGAGGTCGAGGGGAAACCGACCGGCTTCTGGCCGAGGGGCGCACGTGCATCGTCTCCCAAGCCGGTTGGCTGGTCGACGCCCCCTCCGTGGACGCGGTGCTGGATGCCACGGGAGACCCGGAGACCGGCGCCCGTCTGGCGTTCGCGTCACTCACCATTCGCAAACCGTTCATCACCATGAACGTCGAAGCCGACGTGACGGTAGGACCCATCCTGGCGTGGCTGGCCCGTCGGTCCCACACCGTGTACACCGTCGCCGGCGGCGATGAGCCTTCGGTCCTCTGTGAGATGGTGGATTTTGCTCGGGCGGTCGGCCTCGAGGTGGTGTGCGCCGGGAAGGGGAAGAACAACCGGCTGGACCGAACCGCCACGGCGGAGGCGGTGCGCACCGAGGCCACCGCCAGGGGCATGAGTCCCCGGATGCTCGCGGCGTTTGTCGACGGCACCAAGACGATGGCCGAGATGGCATCTTTGGCCAACGCGACCGGGCTCGTCCCCGATCTCCCCGGCATGCACGGCCCTCAGGCCAACCTCGCCGATCTCCTCCGCACCTTCGTCCCCGAGGCCGACGGCGGCATCCTCCGCCGCGGGGGGGTGGTAGAGTACGCGATCGGCGACGTCGCCCCGGGAGTGTTTCTCGTCGTCACCTCCGCCAGCGGCTCCATCCGGCGGGATCTCGCCTACCTGAAGATGGGTGAGGGACCCTACTACCTCCTCTACCGTCCGTACCATCTGGCGAGCCTGGAGGCTCCGCTCTCGGTGGCGCGCGCCATGCTCTCCGGGGAAACCACCATGGCCGCCGCCGGCGCGGCGCGGGCCGAGTGTGTGGCGGTGGCGAAGTGCGACCTACGACCCGGAGAAATCTTGGATGGGATCGGCGGCCGGATGATCTACGGGCTGGTGGAGCCCTCCGCCCAGGCGTCGGCCGGCCGCGCCGTACCGATCGGCGTCACCCAGGGGGCCCGGGTCCTCCGCCATATCAGCGCGGGGTCGGCCTTGAGCGACGGTGACGTCGCGCTGGATGAGGCGCTCACCATCGTCCACCTGCGCCGCCTGCAGGAGGCCCTCACATCTCAAGGTCGCCTCGACGCGGAGGGGAGGGGGGCATGAGCGCCGATCGAGCGCTGATCACCAAGGTCGCCGACCTGTACTATCTTCGGCATCTTACCCAGCAGGCGATCGCCGAACGCCTCGGCGTGTCCCGCCCCACGGTGTCGCGACTCCTCCGCCGGTCACGCGCGGAGGGTATCGTCAAGATCGAGGTGACCTACCCCGACGGTCACCAACACGAACTCGAGCGGACCCTCGAAGACCGTTTTCGTCTCCGCGAAGCGATCGTCATCCGCGGGCGGCCCGAATCCCCCTCGCTCACCCGCCGGGCGCTTGGCGAAGCCGCCGCCGCCCATCTCGACCGGATGCTCTCCGGCGCGGAGCGGATCGGCATCTCCTGGGGAACGACCCTCGCCTCGCTGGTCGACCACGTGCGCCCCCGCAGGCTACGGTCGGCGGTGGTCCCGCTTGTCGGCGGGCTGGGACAAGCGGCACCGGAGATCCACGCCAACGATCTGGCCCGGCGGCTCGCGGAAGCGCACCAGGGAACGGCGCACCTCCTCCACGCCCCCGCCATCGTCGCCACCGGCAGCGTACGGACGGCCCTCCTCACCGACCCCGGCATTCGCCGGGTGCTCGATCTGGCGTGCCGGGTCGACATCGCACTGGTCGGCATCGGCGCACTCGTTCCCTCGTCGACCCTGATCCACAGCGGGTATCTCAACGCCCGTGAACTGACGACCCTGCGCCGGAACGGTGCCGTGGGAGATATCTGCACCCGGTCGTTCTCCGCGGAGGGGGCGGGCATCGGCGGCGCCCTCGATGCCCGCACCATGGCGGTGGATCTCGATGATCTCAGGCGGATCCGGACGGTGATCGCCGTGGCGGGAGGCTTGGAAAAGGCCGAGGCGATTCTCGGGGCCCTGCGCGGGGGGCTGGTCACCGTCCTGGTCACCGACCACCTCGCCGCCCGAGCGGTCCTGCGGGCGGGGCCGACCCAACCGGAGCGCCCTCGGGTCGAGCAGGAGGCCCGGGGGTGATGCGCCCCCCTCTCGCCCCCGGCCCGGCCGCGGGTCGGCAGCCGTCACCGGGAGGAGGATCCACCCATGCCGACGCGTCATGAACGGTACGAAATCGAACTCCACTGCGGCCGCTGCCGCCGCTCGACGTCGCACCTGGTCGCGGTCGGCGAGCGTTCCCTCTCGCGCGTTCTGTGCATCGCCTGCGGTCGGGTGGTGGTCGTGGATACCCTCAGGTTCATGGAGCAGTACGTTGACAGCGTCATGCGCCGACTCGTGGCTAAGCCGTTTGAGATCACAACCGAGTTCACGCGCAGCCCGCGCGCCTTCTTCACGTCGCTACCCAGCCGCATGCTGACCAAGCCGTTTCGGGTGGCGGCCGAGCTCCGAACGACCATGGACATCGTCCGCCTGCGGCGGCGGAGGCCGACGCCCTCCATGCCCCCGCCGCCCCTCCCGAGCGCTCCCGGAGAACTCCCCTCCGTGGAGCGGCGGTGTCGGGTCCTCCTGAGTGCCCCCTTGATGTGGGCGCACCCCGCGGAGGAGGTGATCGCCAGCGCGCACGACCTCGGGTACGACGGCGTGGAGCTGTGGGCCTATCAGCTCGCGGAGGACGGCACCGACCCCGCGGCGATTAGGGCGCAGGCCCAATCGCTTGGCCTTCTGCTCACCCTCCACGCGCACAGCTGGGACCTCAACCTCTCCTCGCACCTCGACCCGATCCGGGCGGCCTCCTTGGACACCGTCCACCGATCGGTGGCGCTCGCCGGTCAACTCGGGGCGCAGATCATCGTCGTCCATCCGGGGCGGATCACGGTGCCCTTCGAAGAAGCCGAGACCTACTGGCCTCGGCTGGTTGCCAGCCTGAGGGACATCGCCGACGACGCGGCCGCCCGCAACGTCCGGGTGGGCGTCGAGCACATGGAACCGCGCCAGGGCGAGTTCATCGTCACCCCCGAGCAGGCCAACCGGCTCGTGGCCGAGGTGGACCGCCGGAACGTCGGGACGGTCCTCGACATCGCACACATTCCCTGGGGAGCGGACGAGTCCGCGTTCATCGCCGCCCTCACCCACGTCATCCACGTCCACCTGAGCGACGCGGATGAGTCGAGACTGCATCTTCCACTCGGCCAGGGCGCGCGAAACCTGGCCCGCCTTCTCGCCGCCCTGCGCGACTTCCGGGGGGCGATGGCGCTCGAGGGGTACTCGATCGAGGCCGGGACCGACTTGGCGCGCTGGAACAAGGCGCGCTTCGAGGAACTCTGGCGGGAAGCGGCGGCGCTGAGCGGAGAGGTCGTGCCCGGGCCTCCGTAGCCTCAGTAGTCCCCGGCGCGCCGCGGTCCTGCGCGTTTCACCTGCGCTTCACGCCTGAGAGCAGGAGGCCGCGGCGACGATGCCAAAGGCTCTGTCCATCCGGGATGGAACGGTCGGCAATCCACGCAGGAACCCGGCCGAAGCGCCCGGTGGGGGAGCCCCGCGAGGGTGAAACTCGGAATCGTTAGCGACATCCACTGCGGGCCGGACGCCGACACGCGGCTGGGGAGCCAGTCGCCGGCGCTGCTGGAAGGGTTTGGCGAAGCGATGCAGGCATTCCGGCCCGACTGCATCATCGACCTCGGCGACCGGATCAACGACGTTGCCGGCGCGCAGGACCGCCAGCGGACGGCGTGGGTGCGCAAAACGCTTGCCGCGCTCGGCGTGCCCGTTTATCATGTCCTGGGCAACCACGACGTCGCCAACCTGTCGAAGGCCGACCTCGCCGACCTCTTGGACAAACGGGGGGCGTACGAGGCGGTGAACCAAAACGGGCTGCGGCTCGTCTTGCTGGACAGCCAGGACCCTCCGTTTGAGCGGATCGGGGGGACCGTCGGATCCCGCCAGCGGGAGTGGCTGGAGACGGTGCTGGCGGAGTCGCGCGAGCCCTGTCTCGTATTCGGCCACCACCCGCTCGACGAACAGCGACTCGATGGCCACTGGTACTTCGCCGCCCACCCCGCCCATGCCCACACACGCGGCCGGGAGGCGGTGCGGTGGGCCATCGAACGATCGGGACGCGTCCTGGCGGTGTTTACAGGGCACATCCACTGGACGCGCGTGACCACGATCGCTGGGATCCCGTATGTGACGCTGGGTTCGCTCGTCGACGGGGGGTTCACGCAGGGCCGGCCGTGCGGCACGTTTGCCGCGGTGACGGTGCGGCCGCGGGAGATCGACGTCGAGGTCGCGGGGCTGCTGCCGGACCGGTTTCAGTTGAGCCGATGAATGGGAGAAGGGAGCGTCGCATGCGAATCGCCGCGCTGAGCATCATCGTCCTGCTGGCCGCCGCGGTCACGGGCTACCCCAGGGTCCAGGCCGCCCCGTCCGCGGGGACCATCACCCTGTACACCTCCGAGTCGGAGGATGACGTCAACCTCTTGGTGCAGGACTTCATGCACCGGACCCCCGGGATCACGGTCAAGATCTTCCGCGCCGGCTCCGGGCCGGTGGAGGCCAAGATCGAAGCCGAGTCGCAGGCCGGCGCGATCCAGGCCGACGTCATCTGGTTCGCCGACATCACCTTCTTCCAAAACCTCGCCCGCAAAGATCTGCTCCTCCCCTACCGCCCCCCTGCCGCGGGGCGGGTTTCGCCCGAGTTCCACTACGACCGAGACCGCTACCACGAGGTGCGGCTGATCTTCAATGTGGTGGCGTTCAACACCCAGCAGGTGAAGTTTCGCCCCACGAGCTGGTGGGATCTCACCCTCCCCCGCTACCGCGGACGCGTGGGAATGCCGAGCCCGTTCATCTCCGGGGCCGCCTTCGCCCACGTCGGGACCTTCGCGGCGATGCCGGAGTTCGGGTGGGGGTTCTACCAAAAACTGGCGGAAAACCACGCGCTTGTATTTCGCAGCAACGGAGACGTGATTCAAAAACTCGCCTCGGGAGAGATCGCGATCGGCCAAGTGGTGGACTTCTTCGTGCGGGCACTCCGGGCGCAAGGCTCGCCCGTGGACTACATCGTGCCGAAGGAAGGCGCGGTGCTGGTGCCAACCCCGGTCGGGATCATCAAGGGCACGGCCAACCGCCCCACGGCCGAGGCGTTCATCAATTACCTGTACACGCCCGAGGCCCAGCGGCTGTTCGCCTCGCGCGCATACATCCCGGTCGTGCCGGGCATCGCCGTCCCGCCGGGGACGCCAGAGGCCGCCCAGATGAAAATCATTCAGCCAAATTTGAGTTACATCGACCAGCACCGGGAAGAGATCAAGACGCGGTTCACCGCCCTGTTCGGCACGCAGTAACCTCGTGGCGACCTTCCCCAGCGCGGGCGCGAGGCAGCCCAGCTTACTGCGCCGCGCTCTGCTGCTGATCGGCTGCGTGGCGATTGGGACGCTGGCGCTCCTGATCGTCTATCCGACTGCGACGCTGGTGCTGCAGTCGCTCCTCGTCAACGGACGGTTCTCGCTCCACCATTACGCCCGGGTCGCCGCCGACGGCTCGACCTACACCGCGCTCGCGAACAGCTTGGTGGTGTCCCTCTGGGCCACGGCGGGGGCGACCGGGCTGGGCGTCGTGTTGGCCTGGCTGGTGTCCCGCACCGATCTCCCGCATCGGATGTTTTGGCGGACGGCGCTGATGGTTCCGTACATGATTCCGCCGTTCATCGGCGCGATCGCGTGGGTCGACCTCCTGAACCCGGCCGGGTACCTGAACCAAATCTGGATGGCGTCTACCGGATCGCCCGACCCTCTGGCCGTCATCTACGGGCGAAATGGGGTCGTCTTTGTGATGATCCTCTACGAATATCCCATCGCCTATCTCGCCGCCCTCGGCGTGCTCCAACGGATGAGCCCCGCTCTGGAGGAGGCCGCCCGGATGGCGCGGGCGGGACCCTGGCGCGTGCTGCGGGACGTCACCGTCCCCCTGGCCCTCCCCGGGATTCTGGCCGGGGCGCTGCTCGTGTTCATGGCGTCTCTCGGGAACTTCGGCATCCCGGCCATCATTGGGTTCCCGGCGCGATACGTCGTGTTGACGACGAAGATCTACAGCCTGATCCTCAACTTCGACCAGCCGGATCATCTCCAGGCCGCCGCGGCCCTCTCCATGTGGTTGGTCGGGCTCGCCGCCATCGTGCTCTACGCGGAGCGTGCGGCGCTACGGCGGGGGCGCTTTGCCACGATCGGCGAGGGGGCGTCCTCCGCCGCCTCGCTCGTTGCCCTGGGGGGATGGCGCCGTCCGGCCACGCTGGCCCTCACCGGCCTGCTCGCGGTCGGGGTCGCCCTCCCGGTGGCGGCGATTCTCCTCACCTCGTTGGTGCGCGCCTACGGCCTTCCTCCGGTGCCGGCGAATCTGACGCTCCAGCATTATGCAACGGTGCTGTCCGGGGTGCCCAAAGTGCGGCGGGCCCTCATCAACAGCATGGGGTTGGCGGCGGGCTCGGCCACCCTGATCGTCCTCCTCTCGGTGGCGATCGCCTACCTGGTGGGCCGGAAGCGGGTCGGCGCGGCGGGGCTGATCGACCTGCTCATCACCATCCCCTACGCGGTACCGGGGACGATCGTGGCGCTGGCGATGATCCTGGCCTGGCTGCGCCCCCTCCCCGTGATCGGCGTGCGCCTCTACGATACGTTCTGGCTCATCCTGCTCGCCTATGTCGCCAGATTTCTCGTCTTCGGGGTCCGCACCGCGCTGGCCGGAATGCGGCAGATCCACGGATCGCTGGACGAGGCCGCGCGCATCAGCGGCGCCGGGCCCCTCGAGGCCTTTCGGGACGTTGTGCTTCCCCTGATCCGCCCCAGCCTGGTCTCCGGGTGGTCGCTGGCCTTCATTCCGGCCGTGGCCGAACTGACGCTGTCCATCCTGCTTTTCTCGGTCGGCAACGAAACTCTCGGCGTCGTGATCTTCGGACTCCACGACGAGGGCAAAATTGCCCTCTCCGCCGCGCTGGCGGTCCTGGTGACGGGCCTGCTGATCGGGGTCAACCTGCTCACCCGGGTGCCCCTCGCGGACCGGCTGAGGGTGTGACGTGGCCGAACTCGCCCTCGACGGGCTGGGGAAAGCGTTCGGTGCAGTCTGGGCGGTGCGCGATCTGTCCCTCGTCGTCCGAGACGGGGAGTTCGTGACCTTGCTTGGCCCATCGGGGTGCGGAAAGACCACGACCCTCCGGATGATCGCCGGGTTCGTCGCCCCCACCACGGGGCGGATCGCGCTCGGCGGGCGTGTGCTCTCGTCCGCATCGACGGGCGCCGCGGTTCCCCCGGAACGTCGGGAAATGGGCATGGTCTTTCAGAGCTACGCCGTGTGGCCGCACATGACCGCGGAGGCGAACGTCGCCTACCCGCTCCACCGCTCCCGCCTCCCGCGTGCAGAAGTGGAAGCCAGAACCCGCCGCGCCATGAGCCTCGTCCGCCTCGACGCGCTGGGCGCCCGTCACCCCCAAGAACTCTCCGGCGGCCAGCAGCAGCGGGTCGCCCTGGCGCGGGCCCTGGTGATGGAGCCCTCGGTCCTCCTCCTCGACGAGCCGCTCAGCAACCTGGACGCGAAGCTCCGCGAGGAGATGCGCATCGAGATCAAAGACCTCCAGGAGCGGCTGGGGATCACGGTGGTCTACGTCACCCACGACCAGGCCGAGGCGATGGCGCTCTCCGGCCGGATTGCGGTGTTGCGGGAGGGACGGATCATCCAGACCGGGACCCCGCGGGATCTCTACGAGCGGCCGGCCGACCCGTTTGTGGCCGCCTTCATCGGTGCGGCGAACTTCGTCCCCGGGACCGTCGCGGGGGGGAGCGCGGGATCGCTTCACGTGCGGTTCGCGGACGGTCAGGTCATCGTCGTGCCCGGGGCGGCCGAGACGGACCGGGTCCTCGTCTGCATCCGCCCGGAGGATTTGGAGTTCGACCTCCAGGGAGTCCTGCGCGGCACCATCGTGCGCGCCACCTACCTCGGCAACCGCGTGGATTACGCCGTCCGCATCGGCGACGTGACCGTGCGGGTGGAGGGACGGCCCGGCGCGGGCCCCTCGGCCGGGGAGGTGGTGAGGCTCAAGATCCGGCGGGCGGTGGCCTACCCTGCGCCGACGAGCGGAACGACCCGGGCGGGGGTCGCCACGACGTAATCCGGTCCCGCCGCGAGCAGCGCCGGCCCTTCGCGCGTTCCCCACATCGCCGCCGCGCTCCGGGCGCCGGCCGCGCGGGCGGCCTGGATGTCGAAAACGCCATCGCCGACAACGAGCGCATCGCGCGGCGGCGTCCCCAGCCGCCGCGCCGCTTCCACAATGGGGTCGGGAGCGGGCTTCGGCGCGGGGGTGTCTTCCGCGCTGACGGCCACCCGAACCCACCGCTCCAGCTCGAAGGCCCGAAGCGCCAGGGCGGTGGACCGCCGCCGCTTGGAGGTGACGACCCCGATGGGCGCGCGGCCGTCGAGCCCGGCCAGCATCTCCACGACGCCCGGGAACAGCACACAGAGGCGATCGTGGTGTGCATCGTAGTAGTCGGTGTAGGCCGCGACCAGCGCCGGGACCCGGGCGGGGGCGAGGTGGGCGAAGCGTGCCGGGAGGGGCTCCCCCCAGTGCGCCGTGACCTCGTCGTCCGCCAAATCCCGGGCGAGCACGGTGCGGGCGGCGTGGCGGAAGGACGAGGCAATCAACGCGTACGAGTCGATGAGCGTGCCGTCGAGATCGAAGAGAACCGCGCGGACCGGCCGATCCGGCTCCCTGGGCGCCATCAGGTGCGGAGACGCGGATCGAGCGTATCCCGCAGCCAATCCCCCGTCAGGTTCACGCCGAGCGCGGTCAGCGCCAGCGCCGCCCCCGGAAACGCCGCGAGCCACCAGGCGAAGAAGATGTAGTTTCGTCCATCGCTCACCATCGTCCCCCACGCCGCCGCGGGGGGTTGGATCCCGAATCCCAGAAAGCTGATCGTCGCCTCGGCGATGATGAACTGGGAGACCTGCAGCGTGCTGATGACGATGATCGGGGTCATCACGTTCGGAAGGATGTGCCGGACGATGATCCGCCCCACCGGCGCTCCGGTCGCCACCGCGGCCAGAACGTACTCCCGGCCGCGCAGGGCCAGCACCTCGCCTCGGACGACCCGGACGTAGAGCGGCCACCCCGCGATGATGAGACTGAGAACGATATTCCGCAGCCCCGCGCCGATGATCGCGTTGATGGTCAGGGCCAGCAGGATAAAGGGAAAGCTGAGCTGGATGTCGGCGATCCGCATGATCACCGCGTCGCCCCACCCGCCGAAGTACCCGGAGAGAAGCCCCAAGGTACAACCCACCCACCCCGCCACGATCACGGTGGCGATCCCCACGAGGAGCGCGATCCGCGCGCCGAAGATCACCCGGGACAGGACATCCCGTCCCAACTGGTCGGTCCCGAACGGGTGCGCGTGGCCCGGGGGCCGGAGCACGACCGCGAACGAGGCGGCGGTGGGGTTATACGGGGCCAGGGACGGCGCGAGCAGGGCGCACGCCACCGCCGCCGCCACGATCGTTAGCCCCACCAGGCCGGTGCGGCTCTGCCGGAGCCAGCGCCGGCGAAGGCGGACCCCCCCGCCCCGCGCCGGCGGCGCCGCGGTTCTATCCATAGCGCACCTGCGGATTCAGCCAGAGATAGGACAGGTCGACGAGAAAGTTCATCGTCACGTAGAGGAACGACGTGATGAACACGCCGACCATCACGACGGGAAAATCCCGGCCCAACAGGGCGTCCAAGATGTACCGGCCCAGTCCCGGCCAGGCGAAGATCGTCTCGGTAACGACCGCCCCCCCCAACAGCTGGCCGGCGTTCAATCCGAACACGGTGACGATGGGGATCGCCGCGTTTTTCAGCACGTGGCGGATGAGCACAGCCGGCTCGCCGATCCCCTTGGCCCGTGCCGTCCGAACGTAGTCCTGCCCCAGCGCGTCCAAGACCGCGGACCGTGTGACGCGCGCGATCTGGGCGGCATAAAAAGCGGCCAGCGTCACCGCGGGGAGCACGAAGTGGGTCCAGTCGCCGTACCCACTCACCGGAAACCAGCGCAGCCACACGCCGAAGATCCAGATCAGCATCAACCCCAGCCAGAACCCCGGGATCGCCTGGCCCAGGGCGGTCGCCGCGATCCCGAGCGTGTCCACGAGGGTCCCCCGCCGTGCCGCGGAGACGATGCCGATCGGAACGGCCAGCCCGGCGACGAGCGCGAGCGAGACGACCGCCAGCTCAAGCGTCGCCGGGAAGTGCTGGAGCACCAGCGGGAGCGCCGGGGCGCGATAGCGGAGCGAGGCCCCGAAATCCCCTCGCCCCACCCGGCCGAGGAAGTCGAGGTACTGGACCCACACCGGCCGGTCGAACCCGAGGAGGTGTCGGAACGCGGCGATATCTTTTGGCTGGACGTCCAGGGGGAGGAACAGGATCACCGGATCGCCGGTGATGTGGACGAGAAAGAACACGGCGGTGAGCGCGAAGAACACCGCGATCGCCGCCTGCACCACGCGGGCCGCCAGGTAGGTCGCCATGCGCGGCTCAGCTCACCGCCCCGGCCGCGAGTCCGCCGGAGCGTGACGCGGCGCCGCCCGGGCGCGGGGAACCGGTCGCGGCGAGCCTACTTCGCTCCCGCCTCCCACATCCAGACTTTCTCATCCGGCCGCGGCTGCCAGACGATCCAGTTGGCGACCCCGTAGAGGTCGTGCTGCTGCCACAGCGGCACCCAGGGCGCCATGTCGTGCAGCGTCTCCTGCACCCGCCGGAACGCCGCGTTGCTCTGGTCGGGGTTGACGATGATCTCGGCTTTGTGGATCATGTCTTCGATCTTCGGGTCGCCGAAGCTGCTGTAGGTCAGGTTGCCGACGAACAGCTGCCCCACCGTCCCGATCGGCTCCAGGTCCGGCCCCCACCCGAGGAAAAACATGTCGCCGACCTTCCGGTTGATGATCTTGTCCAGGTGGCTCCGCCACTCATTCACCTGGACGTGGACCGTGATCCCGATCCGGCCGAGCTGCGCGGCAATGGCCTCGGACACTTCTTTGTCCAGCGGGTACCGCCCGGTGGGGGTGTCGAGCTGGAGGGTGAGCTTGGCGGGGTCGAACCCTGCCTCCACCAGCAGCTGCTTGGCCTTGTCCGGGTTGTACCCGTAGCAGTTCAGCGCCGAATCGTACGCGGAGTCGTAGCGGCTGACGTAGCCGCAGATCTTGCTGGACTGGCCGGCGAGCACGGTCTTGATCAACTCGTCCACGTTGATCGCGTAGTTCATCGCCTGGCGGACCTTGACGTTCTGCATCGGGCCGGGGTGGAGCGTCTCGAGCGCCAGGTAGTTGATGCGCGAGCTCACCGTGGACCGAACCGTCGCCCGCCCGCTGCGGTTCACGGTATCGACCGCCTGGGCCGGGACGTCCTTCATGATGTCGATCTCGCCGGCGAGCAGCGCCGCCAGGCGGGCGCTGAATTCGGGGATCACCCGGAAGACCACGGTGTCGATCTTCACCGGACCGGCCCAGTAGTTCGGGTTCCTGACGAGAACGAGCTGTTCGCCCCGCACCCAATCCTTGAACTTGTACGGGCCGGTCCCGATCGGGTGGGTCGATGCGTAATCGATCCCGACCTTCGAGACGTAGACCGGGGCCAGGATGAACGGCCCGGGCAGCGAGAGGTAGCTGAGCAGCACGGGGAACGGCTCCGAGGTGTGCACCCGCACCGTGTAGTCGTTGACCACATCCACGCTGGTGATCGGCTTGAAGCGCGGCAGGTAGTGGGTTTTATTTTTCGGGTCGAGGATGTACTCGAACGTGAACTTCACGGCGTCGGCGGTAAAGCGTTCGCCGTCGTGGAACCGCACATCGTGGCGGAGCGTGAACTCCCACGTGCGGTCGTCGATAACTTTGTATCCCGTCGCCAGCCACGGGATGATCTTCTCGGTCTTGGGGTCGCGGTTGAAGAGGAGGTCGTAGATGTTCTCGAGCTGGGCGTTGGTGGTCCAATCGACCACGGTTGATCCCATCAGCGTCAGCGGCTCGGCGCCGATGCCGATCGTCACCTGGGTCGGCTTCGCTTGCGCGAGGAGCCCCGGCGGGAGGAGCAGCGCCCCCAACCCAAGCAGCAGGATGATGATGGCGAACCGTCTCATCGGGTACCGCCTCCTTTGACCGAGACCGTCTGCGACTCCAAATCCCGGGGAAACTTGGTGGTGATCTCGGCGCTTCCCTTTTTCACGATCACCGTGTCGTCGTGCCGGAACCCCCCGATTCCGTACAAGTAGATCCCCGGCTCGCAGCTGAACACCTCGTGATCCAGAAGCGGCCGATAGTTGAAGGCGATGTCGTCGGGATACTCATGGCCGGCGAGCCCGATCCCGTGCCCGGTCCGATGGATGATGTGCTCCCCGAACCCTCGCTGCTCGAAGACCCGTTGGGCCGCGGCGTCCACGTCGGCCATCGTCGCCCCGACCACCAGCGCCGCGGCCGCGGCCGCCTGCGCCTCCGCCGCGGCTTCAAAGGCCGCGGCCTGCTGCTTGCTCGGCGATCCGACGAAGAACGTCCGTTCGTTCTCGCAGACGTATCCGTTCAGGCGGGGGATGACGATATTGACGATGCCGTGCCCTTCCCGCACCACCTGACCGTAGTCTCCGCTGATCCCGTGTGGGCACGCGGAGTTGGGCCCGGTCAGCCCTGAGACCCTCAGCTCCACCTTGTAGTCCGGGAAGCGGCGTGCCGCCTCCCCCGCCATCTCGTGGAGGACGAGGGTGTCGATCTCGGCAAGCGGGCGCCCAGGCTCCAGGTGCTCCCGGTAGCGGGCCTGGCCCCAGTCGCTCAGCTCGGCCCCCTGGCGAATCAGCGCCAGCTCCTCCTCGACCTTCACCATGCGCATCTCCTGCAGGATCCGGCCGGCGTTCGCCAGCTGCAGCCCGGGCAGCAGATCGGGAACCGCGGCGATCGGTCCGGCGGTGCTGTCCACCCCCACCCGTCCCCTGGCCAGCCCTTTGCGCCGGAGGAGATCCGCCACCATCTGCGGCCACTGCGGGGTCATCCACGTCCGGTGCTGCATCCGGTAGTGTTCGGTGTAGAAATGCACCTCGGGGATCCACATCGAGGCGTGTTCGGCGGCGTACCGCACGTGATTCGAGGACAACTCGTGCATCACCAGAAACGGGGCGTCGTCGCGCGGGACGACGGCGGCGACCGGCCGCTCCCAGGGCGCCACGTCGAGGTAATACCCCGAGACGTACAGAAAGTTCTCCGGGGTCAGCACCACCAGCGCGGCCAGGTCTGCCGCCTCGAGCGCCCGGCGAATCCCCGCAAGACGATCCTGGAAGACGTTCCGGCTGAGGTACCCCACCCCCACACCACCCCGGCGATCGCGCGAGACCATCTCGCCCGCTGCCCGGCGAGAATCGGGCCGGCGAGGCGCGCCCGTACAGGTTCCCTCAGATTCCAGACAAGTCCTCTCTGGGAGGCCGGTCGACGCCGGTCCGGGGAGGGAGACCGGGCTCGAGGATGGAATATCGCGGACATGAGCGCAGCCACCATGAACTTCGCACATTTCTTCGACTACCTCCTCACCGCGCGCGGTCGTCTCACGGACTGGATCCGCGGCCAGCCCTCGGGAGTCTACACCAAGGCCTTTCCGATCGGGCTGGGATCGATTCGCGCCACCCTCGTGCACACCGCAGCGGCGGAATGGGCGTACGTCCGGCGGCTGGGGGGCGAGGGCGTCTCGCCGGCGGACAGCCCGTTCACCCTCGAGCGTCAGCCGGAGTTCGATCCGTTCGCGGCGGCATGGGCGCGCGAAGCGCCGACGACCCGCGCGGCCCTGGCCGCCATCGGCGACCCCGGGCGTCCCGTCGAGTTCACCACCAGGATGGGGCCCAAGCCGATGCGCGTACGCGCCACCGCCGGAGGGATCGCCGGGCAGTTGCTGTTCCACGAGGTCCACCACCGCGCCCAGGTGATGGCGATGCTGCGGCAGAGCGGGGTCGCCGCGGAGAACCTGGACTACTCGGTCCTGATCTGGGAGCGCACCCCGATCGGCTGACCGGCCGCATGCCCGACGACCTCTGCGATCTACCGGCAACAGCGCTCGCGGCCGCGATCCGGGCAAAGCGGATCTCGCCCCGCGAGGTCACCGAGGCGGTGCTGGATCGAATCGAGCAGGTCAATCCGATCGTGAACGCCTTCGTCACGATCGCCGCCGATCAGGCCCGCGAGGCGGCCCGGGAGGCGGAGGCCGCCGTGATGCGCGCCGACCCGCTCCCCCCCCTGCACGGGATCCCGGTCTCGATCAAGGACCTGACACCGACCAAGGGCATCCGCACCACCTACGGTTCCAAGGCGTTCGCGGATCACGTCCCGGCCGAAGACGCCCTCGTCGTGGAGCGCCTGCGCGGCGCGGGGGCGATCATCCTCGGCAAGACGAACACCCCGGAGCTGGGCGCGGGCGCCAACACCAAGAACGCGCTGTTCGGACCCACCCGCAATCCGTGGCGGCTGACCCACACCTGCGGCGGCTCAAGCGGAGGCTCGGCGGTGGCCCTGGCGACCGGGATGGGACCGCTGGCTCACGGCACCGACACCGGCGGATCGTTGAGGATCCCGGCGAGCTTCTGCGGCGTGATCGGCTTCCGGACCTCACCCGGAGTCGTGCCGGCGTACCCCGACCCCCTGTTGTACGATCCACTCTCGATCACGGGGCCGATGGCGCGCACGGTGGCGGACACGGCGTTGATGCTTGCTGCCGTGGCGGGTCCCGACGATCGCGCCCCCATCTCGATCCCGGTCGATCCGTCGGAGTGGTTGAAGGCCGCCCGCACCCCCGACGTGCGGGGAGCGCGGATCGCCTGGAGCGCCGACCTTGGCGTCACTCCGGTCGACCCCGAGGTCGCGCGCATCGCCGAAGCGGCGGCGAGGACCTATCAGGACATGGGATGTACGGTGGCGGACGCGCACCCGGACTTTCGCGGCCTTCGCCAGATCATCCACACCACCCGCGCGGCGAGGATGGCCGCGGTGCACGGGGGCCTGCTGGCCGCATGGCGGGACCAGATGTTCCCGCCACTCGTGTGGAACATCGAGCACGGACTCACCCTCAGCGCGGAGGAGTGGGGTCGGGCGGAGATGGAGCGGACCGCATTGTGGCACCGGGTCCGCACGTTCTTTCAGGGCTACGACCTGCTGCTCACGCCGACCGTCGCCGTCCCCCCGTTCCCGCTGGAGTGGGATTACCCCCCCGAGATCAACGGGCGGAAGGCGGAGACGTACATTGACTGGTTCCTGCTGACCTATGCGATCACGCTCACCGGGTTGCCGGCCATCTCGGTGCCCGCGGGATGGACAGCGGACGGCCTCCCGGTGGGGCTCCAAATCGTCGGACGTCGCTGGGGCGAGGTAGCGGTCCTGCGCGCAGCGGCGGCGCTAGAGGCGGCGCGGCCGTGGGCCGGCCGGCGTCCCCCGCTCACCTGATCGAGCGCCCGCGAGAACCGTCGGGCCGGGCAAGCGTCCACCGTCTCGCCGCCTCGCGGCAGCAGAGGATCAGCGCGCCAGGTGCTGCGCCTCCTGCTCCATCCACTCTTCCACCGCCGCCCTGACGATTTCGTACGTCGATCCGCGGCCTTCCCCCACGATCGGACCGGCCATGGACCGTCGGGCGATCCATAGCCACCCGCCGCCGCGGACCCGCGCATAGGCGACAAGGACGCGAACGGTCCCCAACGGCGTTTCTCGTCTGATCAGCTCGTCCCGCATGGCCCGGCGAGGGAGCCTATCCGACTCGCCGGAGACGCCGGAGGTCACCCGCCCCCACCGCGGGATCAACCTCGGCACCCATACACCTTAAGAACCCGACGACCTCGCGGACGAACGCGGGATCCCCGGGGATATGCGGAAGTGAGACATGACGAATCCGCCCTGCCTCAGCGTCCTGGATGGCGTGCACGAGGGAGATGGCGCCGAAAGCGTAGAGTCTGCTGACGATCTCGTCGCGGCTCATGCGTCCTCCGTTTCTGCGTCTCCTAGTTCGATGCGCGGGTGCGATGCAGGTCAACCGTCCACGTTCAGGTGGGGCCGCTCGGGACGTATGGTTCTCGCTCCCCCTAAAAACTCCTGCTCGCCTCAGGGCCGCGGGGATCACGTGCCCGCGAGAGGAGCGCCCCCCGAGGGGACCGAATGAGCACCGGACGGCGGTGCGCGGCATCCGACGCGACCCGTCGCCCCGCCGTCTCAGGAGGATCACCATGGGCGCATCGCCTGTGCTCTATGAGGTCGTCGATGACGTGGCTGTGCTCACGCTCAACCATCCCGAGAGGCGCAATGCGCTCTCTCGAGAGGTGCTGGAAGCGCTAAAGGGGCATCTCGATCGCATCGCCGCCCGGCGCGAGGTGCGGGCCGTGATCATCAGGGCCGTCGGCCCGGCGTTCAGCGCCGGGCACGACCTCCGGGAACTGGTCGACGGCCACGAGGAAGACTACACCTCGCTCTTTGCCCTCTGCACCGACGTGATGGAATCCATCCGCCGGCTGCCCAAACCGGTGATCGCACAGGTGCACGCGATCGCGACCGCCGCGGGCTGCCAGCTGGCCGCGACCTGCGATCTGGTGGTGGCGTCCGAGGAGGCGAGCTTTGCCACCCCCGGGGTCAAGATCGGGCTGTTCTGCACCACCCCGGGCGTCGCGCTCTCGCGCGCCGTGGGTCCGAAGAAGGCGATGGAGATGCTCCTGACGGGGACGGCAATCAGCGCCCGCGAGGCCGAACAGGCGGGGCTGGTCAACCGTGTCGTCCGGGCCGATCGGCTGGCCGAGGAGACGATGGCCCTGGCCAAACAGATCACCGGCGCGAGCGCGTACACGCTGGGGCTGGGAAAACAGGCGTTCTACCGGCAGTTACCCCTCGACCGCCCGCAGGCGTACGAGATCGCGCAGGAGGTGATGGTCGAGAACACGCTCGCTCCCGACGCCCAGGAAGGCATGCGGGCGTTCCTGGAGAAGCGGCCACCCAGGTGGCAGAATTGATTGTCAGCGGAGATTTTCGTTCCAGGGCCGAACGAAAACAAACGCGCCATCGCTCGGAGCTTTGTGAAGAAAGTCGAAGTCGATCCGGACACCGGATGCGTGTCAATGCACGTGCCCACCCGGCCTCCTGCCCTTCCGAACCCCAAGAACTCGCTTGGGGACCCCGCCTCTTCGCGGAGTCCCAATCGAGTTGGTAGCAGGGGCTGGATTTCCGAGTTACCGACACGACGAGTGTTGTCGGCTTAAATTATGGCCTCCCCTCTTCGGAAGGAACGGGAAACCATTCCCATAGCCTCTCCGGGCCGCGAACCGCCCGGGGGGAGTTCGAACGGTCTGTAAACAGCGCCACTTCCTGGCCGTTTTCTGGGAGTGCAGCCGATTTGCACCAAATGCCTGGCCGGGCCTCGTCATATAGGTGTTGGCCTACGGACTGTGTAACTTCACGGGAAACTCCGGTCGGATACTGGACTGGGAGTCCGAGGCCAACTACACCTTCAGAAGACACAATGTCTATAAGGCCATCTTGCTCGATGTCTAGCTGATAGAGGTCGGCCTGTTTCTCTTCAGAGAGCTCCCAAGGCTGAATAGACTCACCGCTATGCCTATACCAGAGGTTCTCGATAGCCACTTCCCGAGAGCAAGACGTGTAAAGCACTGGGAAGGAATCTGGTGCATTCCATCGTCCACCATACTGTATTGAATACCGCCCGTCCACCGGATCCCAACCGGCATGTGGGATATAGCGAAAGACTGTCCCAGTAAACGGGCCTCGAGCGCGGGGAGACCAACTAGGCTGTCGCGCCATAGTTCGTTAGGCACTCAAAGTAGTCGATAACAGCGGCACCCTTTCCCTTAAGAATAAGTGCGAGCGGAGTTTTGCCCCTAAGTCCCTTTCCCGGTCGCCTGACCACCGACAGCAGAAGTCCGGGGCGAACATAGCTCTCAAGTCGTACGAGCAACACCAGGTTTGCGTCGATGCGAGCCCGCACTTCGGGTGAGATACCGCCACCCGCCAGCCACTTTTGAACCGATGTTCTACTCACGCCCAACAAGATCCTCAAATCCTCTGTGGTCAATCCAAGCCCATTTTGAAGACGCTGTAATTTGGCAATGTACTCATCATGGAGCGGTTCGGTAGCGAGATCTTCAAGAACTATTCCCTCAAGAAAGGTCAGAACGTGCCTCGAGAAGGTCGACAGGTTTTCCCGAGGTGTCTCTTCCCGTCTACGAGAGCCTAGCCTAAGGGGATGCAATGAAGGAGGTCGAAAGAGCCAAGGGACCGAGCGGCAACGTTGTGCAATCTCCAGGGCTACAGTCGCCCGCGCATCGTCCACTATGGCCAGCCATGGTGAAACTGGAGCAGCCGAAACCGCGTCATGCAGATACTTAATCAAGTAGAATCGATCTGCATCAGTAGGCTGGACAATAATTCCTGCTGCCAGTAACTCCGCAACGGCCTGATGTACCACCCTTAAGGCAACTTCTGCAAAGGCCCGTGCCTCGCGAGGGCTTCTTCCCGCCAGAACCCCTCGGCAAGAAACACCATGGTCTGCCTGCCGCCGACCCCAGGCCTCAACTTCCTCGACACCGCCGCGGAGGAGCACGCTCACAACTCAATGATAACCAGATTACAACCTAATGTCAACCGGTACTCCGAACTCTACGGACCGAAAGTTCAGTTGATCCGCTTCTCCCGGTGCTTCCACTCGCGCTCGCGCAACAGGTACTTCTGAATCTTCCCCGTTGAGGTCTTGGGAAGATCCCCGAACTCCACGAGCTTCGGACACTTGAAATGGGCGATGCGCTCCCGGCAGTGGGCGATGATCTCTTCGGCGGTCGCCGCTCTGCCCGGCTTGAACACGACGAAGGCCTTGGGGACCTCTCCCCACTTGTCGTCGGGGACCGCGATCACCGCGCACTCCATCACCGCCGGGTGGCTCACCACGGCCTGCTCGACCTCGATCGTGCTGATGTTCTCGCCGCCGGAGATGATGATGTCCTTCTTTCGGTCCCGCAACTCGATCTGCCCGTCCGGGTGCATCACCGCGACGTCCCCGGTGTGGAACCAACCACCCCGGAACGCCTGTGCGGTCGCCTCCGGCTGCTGGAAGTACTCCTTCATCACGACATTGCCGCGATAGACGACCTCCCCCATCGTCTGGCCGTCCCTCGGCACATCGCGCATCTCCTCATCGACGACCCGTTGCTGCCCGCCGGTGATGTGGGCGACCCCCTGCCGGGCCTTCAGCCGGACCCGGGCCTCGACGCTTAACGACTCGCCCTCGGACGGGGCAACGTTGATCGTGAACGGTCCGTAGGACTCGGTGAGGCCGTAGGCGTGCTCGATCTCGAAGTGGAGGCTGGACATCTGGTCGATGATCGTGGGCGACGGCGGAGCGCCCGCGGTCATGATGCGGATCGGCTGTGTCAACCGGCGGGCCGCCGGGTGATTGGCGAGGGCGATCAGCACCGTCGGGGCCGCGCAGAAGTGCGTGATCCCCTTGTCCCCGAACAGCCCCCAGACCTGAGCCGGGTCGATTCGCGGAATGCACACGCTGCGCGCGCCCACCGCCGGCAGCCCCCAGGTGAAGGTCCAGCCGTTGCAGTGGAACATCGGCAGCGTCCAGAGATAGCCGGCGTCGCGGGTCAGCCGGTGCTCGATCACCATGGCCAGGGCGTTCAGGTACGCCCCACGGTGCGTGTAGACGACGCCCTTGGGGCGGCCGGTGGTGCCGGAGGTGTAGTCGATGGCGATCGGCTCCTCTTCGTCCTCCAACCAGGGCTCGACCTCGCGATCGCTCCCCGACGCCAGCAGCCCTTCGAACTCCGTGCCGAGATCGGTTCGCCGCACGCTGGACGGGATCCGTTCCAGTTGCCCTTCGAGTTCGGGGGTAAAGAAAACCCGCCGCGCCCCGGAGTGCTCGACGATGTACGCGACCTCCTCCGCGTTCAGCCGGGTGTTGATCGCCACGACCACGCCACCCGCTTGCGGGACCCCGAAGTGAGCGAGCAGGAGCGGCTCAGAGTTAAGCGCGAGAAACGCCACGCGATCGTGCCGCTGCAAGCCCTCCCGTCGGAGCGCCGAGGCCAAACGGCGCGCCCGGGCGCGCCACTGCCCGTAGTCGAACCGGCGGTCTCCATCCTCGACCGCGGTCCGGGTGGCGTAGACGTCGCCCGACCGCTCCAGAAAGTTCACCGGGGACATTTCCTCGCGGTAGACCTTGACCTTGGTCAGCATGCCGCATCCCTCTTCCGTCGACCCTCACGGTCGGTACTCGGCCGCCGCGCCCGGACGTCGGCCCGGCGGCGAAGATCGAGGCGGGCTTCGGCGATGCGCGAACGCCCTCCTGCCCAACGCCACGATCCCCTCACGCAGGCGTCCGCCGCTCCCGCGGCTGGCCACAACGACGATCGGCGGGAGCGGCGAGAGCGTTCCCGCGCGGGGACCCGATCCGTTGCCGCGGCGCCTCAGAGCAGCGGGAACAACGTCGTCTGGGAAACGGGGAGGAACGCGCTGCGGTGCGCGGGGCACGGACCGTGGCAGGCGAGCGCGGCCAAGTGTTCCGCCGTCCCGTAGCCTTTGTGGCGGGCGAACCCATACCCGGGGATCGCTCGATCGAGGTCTTGCATCAGCCGGTCCCGGATGACCTTGGCGACGATCGACGCGGCGGCGATGCAGGCGTGCGAGGCGTCTCCGTCCACCACCGCGGCCTGTGCCAAGCCGAGCGGGAGGCGATCACGGCCGTCGACGAGGATAAAGTCCGGCGGGGGGATGAGAGCCTCCACCGCCCGGCGCATCGCCAGCCAGGACGCGCGCAGGATGTTCAGCCGGTCGATCTCCTCGACCGACGCCGTGCCGATGGCCACGCCCACGGCGCGAGTGCGTATCGCCATGGCCAGCCGCTCACGCGCTTCGGGAGCGAGCCGCTTGCTGTCGTCAAGCCCGATGATCGCCGGTTGCTCCGGGAGGATCACGGCCGCCGCGACCACCGGCCCCGCCAGCGATCCCCGACCGACTTCATCGACCCCCGCCACAATCTGCCCGGCCCGGCGCCGCCCGCGCTCCTCACGATACAACCGGGCGACGCGGCGCCGCTCCAGCCGGTCGGCGGCCCGCGCGCGCTCGTACCGAGCGGCGAGGCGGCGCACCGCCTGACGGTCGTCAGCGGCCAGCAGATGCAATACCCTCTCCGGCAAACGTCGGAGGCGGGCCAGGTGCGCTTGGATTTCAGCCACCGTCAGGTGGCGCGGGTCCATCGGGCCTATCCTCCCGAGCCGGCGATTGGGCCCGGTCGTTCTAGATCATGTCGCGACCGCTGAGCGGAGGGCCCCCGGTCAGTGGACGAAGCCGATTCGCGACATGGGCCAGTAGATGAAGACCGCCTTCCCGATGACGTTCGGACGAGGAACATAGCCGAAGAAGCGGCTATCTTCGCTGTTGTTGCGGTTGTCGCCGAGCACAAACAGCTGGCGCGCCGGGACCGTGACCGGACCGTAGTTCCCAAAGTCGGGCTTGATCGTGTAGCTCTTCTCCGACAGCACCTTGTCGTCGATGTGGACGATGCCGTCCCGAAGCTGCACGCGGTCGCCGGGCAGGCCGATCACGCGCTTGACGAAATCGCGCTGGGGGTTGAGCGGATACCGGAACACGATCACGTCTCCACGGTGCACCGGCTGGAATCGATAGATGAACTTCGCCACCAGGATCCGGTCGTCGACCATCAACGTCGGTTCCATCGAGCCGGAAGGAATGTAGAAGGCCTGGACGACAAACGTGATGATGACAAGACTGAGCAGCGCCGCGAACAGGCACGCGTCGAGGGTCTCGACGATGGCCTGGCGCGTCACCTGAGGGATCTGCCCGGTGCGCTTGATGATGATCCGTGAGGCGAGGAGAACCGCGGACACGCTGAGGATGACCGTCGGGATGCTGAGCGCGCTCAACGGCCGGCCTACCGTTTCTCCTTGATGCGGGTTTCTTTGCCCACCTTCTCGCGGAGATAGTAGAGCTTCGCCCGGCGCACCCGCCCGCTTCGCAGGATCTCGATCTTCTCCACCCGAGGCGAGTGAACCGGGAACGTGCGCTCCACCCCGACCCCGTGGGCGATGCGCCGCACGATAAAGTTCTCGCGGATCCCCCCGCCCTTGCGCCCGATCACGACTCCCTCGAACGCCTGGAGCCGATCGCGCCCGCCTTCGGCGACCTTGATGTGGACCCGCACGGTATCCCCCGGCCGAAACGGCGGGACACCGGTTTTCACCTGCTGGCGCTCGACGGCGGTCAGACGCTCCATCGCTATGCCCCCTTCATGCAATCACAATTGCCCATTATAGCACGGCGCGCCCGCAACCGGCGCCTGCTCCAACGCATCGTCCCACTTCGCGCGCCGCCGATCACCGCTCACGACATCCGCCCGGGCCTCGTAGCTCGTGCAGAATCGCCCGGGCCTCGTCGTCGAGCCTGGCCTCATCGATCAGGTCCGGGCGGCGCAGCAGGGTTCGGTGGAGCGCCTCCCGTGCCCGCCACCGGCGGACCGCGTCGTGGTGTCCGCTCAGCAGAACCTCCGGGACCTTCCGCCCGCGGAACTCCGCGGGACGCGTGTAGTGGGGATGATCCAGGAGGCCCTGGGAGAACGAGTCGTGCGCCACCGAATCGGCGTCCCCAACGGCGCCGGGCAAAAATCGGCCCACCGCCTCGACGATCACCAGCGCCGCGAGTTCTCCCCCCGAGAGCACATAATCCCCGATGCTGATCTCCTGTGCCCCCACCAACTCGGCGACCCGCTCGTCGACCCCCTCGTACCGCCCGCACAGCACGACCAGGTGCGCCCCCGCCGCAAGGTCCCGGACCCAGGCCTGGGTGAGCAGGCGTCCCTGGGGGCTGGTCAGCAGCACCGTCGGCGCTCCCTCCGGCCGAGCGGCGCGGATCGCCTCTACGGCGCGCACGAACGGCTCCGCCTTCATCACCATCCCCGCGCCCCCACCGTACGGCAGCGCGTCCACGGTGCGATGCCGGTCCGCGGTGAACTCTCGGAGGTCCCACACCGCGAGCTCCAGCAGCCCCCGCGCCCGCGCCCGCCCCAGGACCCCGGCCTCCAGCGGGCCGGGAAACACCTCCGGGAATATGGTGACGACGTCGACCCTCACGAGGTCCACTGCGGCGGCCGCGCCACGAGCCGGCCGGCGTCGAGGTCGATCTCTTCGATGACGCTGTCCACGGCGGGCAGGAGGATCTCGGCCCCCGCCGGCGGGCGGACGACGTACACATCGTTGCTGCCGGTGCGGATGATGTCGACCACGCGCCCGATCGGGGTCCCCTCCGGCGTCCGAACCTCAAGCCCGATCACCTGAAACGTGTAGAAATGCCCCGGGGGCAGCGGGACGGCTTCGCGCGCGGGGATCTGCACCGTCGCCCCGCGAAGCCGCTCCGCCTCCTCCGGCGTATCGATCCCGGCGAACTTCATCAGCACAAAGCGTCCCGCGGCCTCCGACTGCTGCACATTCACCGGCCGGACCATCGCCCCTGAGACCAGGACGGCCCGATCCAGAGCCAACAGGTGCTCGGGGAAATCGGTCACCGGAAACACCCGCACCGCCCCCCGCACGCCGTGCGCGCGCGTGACCTCGCCCACGATGATGAGGTCACGGGGCGCCTCGGACGCCCCGCGCCGCGCCGCCATCCCCCGCTACCGGCCGGCGGGGGTGATGATCGGGGAGGTGGCGGCCTCTCGGATCTCGAGCACGATCCCGTCCTTCACCACAATCTCGGTCTGCGAGATCTTGTCGAAGAGGTTGTCCCCCACGGAGACCTCCACCGTGCCCTCGATCGTCCCCTGGGTGAACTCGGTGTTGAGCTCGAGCGCCTGCGCCTCGCGCAGGCGAGCCTGCAGCTCCAAACGCGTCGCCTCCTGCCGGCTCCGTTCGACCTCGAGTTGTTGGCGCACCGCCCGCGCCTGCGGGGAGACCTGGCGCTCCAACTCGAATCGGCGGGCCTGAACGTCGATCTGCTGGACCAGCGCATCGACCCGCTTGATCGCGTCCTCAAGATCCGAGACGTACAGGCGCTTGAACGCCTCGGTCACAATCGCCTTGATCACCACGGGTCGTTGCAAGGTAATGGCCGCCATCGGTCCCCTCCCATCTCGCCCCCGCCACGACAGCAGCCGCTCCCCCGACTCCGGGAAGGCGTGCCGTATGGTGGAGGGCCTGTTCTCTCTCTGCGTGGCCCCGGCCGGCGATCCGCCGGGGTGCTACGGCCGGATGATCTCTACCGTGACGCGCTTGCCGCTGCGAGTCGCGCCGGCCCGGGCAAGGGTGCGGATCGCTTTGATCACCCGCCCCCCGCGCCCGATCACTTTGCCCAAATCGTCGGGGGACACCTGGAGTTCCAGCACGGTGGCCTGTGGGCCATCGATTTCGCGGACCTCCACGGCGTCCGGATGGTCCACCAGGGAACGGGCCGCCAACTCGACGAAGGCCTTCATCGCGGCGCCTTGGCCCGGGACTCCTCCCATCGTTGGAGCACCCCGGTCTTCGCGAGCACCACTCGGGCGGCGTCCGAGGGGCGCGCGCCCTTCCGCAGCCACGCCAGGACCTTTTCCTCGTTCACCTTCATCGTCGAAGGCTCGGTCCGAGGATTGTAGAAGCCGATCGCTTCGATGTACTTGCCGCTGCGGGGACTCCGGACATCCGCCACCACCAGCCGGTAGAACGGCTGCCCCTTGGCTCCCCGGCGCATCAACCGGATCTTGACGCTCATGCACGCTCCCTCCTTAACCTGTGGTCCCTTCGCGAGGACCGCCTCACGAGGGCGGAAATGGCATCGGCAACTTGCCCTTGCGGCCGCGCGACTCCAGTTGCCGCATCATCTTCTTGACCTCGTCGAACTGACGGAGGAGCCGGTTCACCTCCTGAACGGACGTCCCGCTCCCCCGGGCGATCCGGCGGCGGCGGCTGCCGTCGATGATCTGCGGGCGCCGCCGCTCATCCGGGGTCATCGAACCGATCACCGCCTCAACCCGACCCAGCGCCCGCTCGTCAACCTCCGCCCCTTTCATCCGCTGGCCCAGCCCCGGGATCATGCCGAGCAGTTGGTCCAGCGGGCCCATGGCGCGGACCTGCCGGAGCTGCTTGGTAAAATCCTCCAACGTGAACTCCGCGCGGCGGATCTTGCGCTCGACCTCGCGCGCCTGCTCGACGGTGACCTCCGCCTGCGCCCGTTCGATCAGCGTCAGGACGTCGCCCATCCCCAGGATGCGCGAGGCGACCCGATCGGGGTGGAACGGTTCCAGCGCCTCCAACCGCTCGCCGGTCCCCACAAAGAAAATCGGCCGCTCCAGCGCGGCGACGACGGAGAGCGCGGCGCCGCCCCGAGCGTCCCCGTCGAGCTTCGTCAAGATCAACCCATCGATCGGGACGGCGCGATGAAACCCTTCCGCCATCCGCACCGCGTCCTGACCGGCCATGGCGTCGAGCACCAGCAAGGTGGTGTGCGGCGCCGTCGCCTCGCGCATCCGGGTCAGCTCGCCGAGCAGCTCAGCGTCAATGTGCAGCCGCCCGGCGCTGTCGATGATCAGCACATCCGCGGCGGTTTGGCGGGCCCGCTCCAACGCCTGCCGGGCCACCTCCACGGGGTCGGTACCGGTCCCCAGGGCAAACACCGGAACCCCTGCGGTCTTGCCGACCACCTGGAGTTGGGTGATCGCGGCCGGCCGGTAGACATCGGCGGCGGCCAGCAGTGGGCTCCGCCCCTGCTTCTTGAGGTGCAGCGCCAGCTTCCCCGCGGTCGTCGTCTTCCCCGTGCCGTGCAGCCCCACCAGGAGGAGCACGGTCGGCGGGGTCGGCGAGAGCCGCAACGGGTGGTGGGCCGTCCCGAGCAATCGGGTCAACTCCGCGAACACGAGCTGCACGACCTGCTGGCCCGGCGACAGGCTCTTCCAGATCTCCTGCCCGACCGCAGCCTCCCGCACTCGGGCGATGAAGTCCCGCGTGACCTGAAAGTTGACATCGGCCTCGAGCAGGGCCAGCCGCACCTCTCGCAGCGCGGCGTCCACATCCTCGGGTGAGAGCGTCCCCCGACCCCGGAGGCGCGTGAAGATCTCGCCCAGCCGACCCTGCAGCTGCTCAAACATCGCACGCCTCGAACACCCGGTATCCCCCACCCCGGGCGACCTCGATCACCCGCGCGTATCGGTCCTGCATCAGGCGGCCGAGCGTCCGGGCCCCCTGCTTGGTCCGGGCGACCAAGTAGAACCGCCCGCGAGGGGCGAGGCATCCACGCGCCTCGTCGAGCAACCGCACGACGACGGCCCGCCCCGCCCGGATCGGCGGGTTGCACAGGATGAGATCGAACCGATCGCCCGCCACGGGCGCGCACCCGTCCCCACAACGCGCCTCGGCATTGGCCACCCGGTTGAGCCGGATGTTCTCCGCGGCCAGGGCCACCGCGCGGGGGTTGATATCCACCAGCAGCACCCGGCTCCGGGGAAGGCGGGCTGCCACCACGACCCCCAGGACGCCGTAGCCGCATCCCAGGTCCAGGATGCGCTCGGCGCCGCCCGGGTCCACCGAATCCAGCAGCAGCCGGCTGCCGGCATCCACCGCCCTCCGGGCGAACACGCCGGATGCGGTGCGAAACCGAAAGACTCGGTCGCCGTCGCGGAAGGTGACGGCGCGGGCCCCCTCAGAGGACGGCGCGGCGGGAGAGAAATAGTGCGAGGTCTCGGAGATCACAGCGCGTCTCGGAGTGCCCGTAAGGCGCCCCGCAGGTCGGCCAGGGCCTCGCCGTCATCCCGTTCCAAGTGCTCCACCAGGCGCTCGACGTCCACGAGGCGCTCCTCCAACGCCGTGCGCGCGCGGGCCTGCCGGTCCAACACCCCCAGCAACCCGACGCGCCCCTCGAGCGACCGCAGTTCGGACACGGACCGCCGGAGGCTGTCGAACACCGCCTGGCGCGTCACGCCGAAGCGGTCGGCGATCTCCCCCAGCGACAGGTCGTCGTGATAGTACAGGCGCATCATCGCCTGCTGGTGCGCCGTGAGGAGCGGGGCGTAGGCGTCGAGGAGCCACGCCACCGCCGTCCGCCCGTCGAGGGCACGGGGCAGCCCGGAGCCCGGCGAGGAGTGGGAAATACGCTGTAAAGGCATTGCACTTAACATCTTATCACGTCGGACGGCCGCTGGGAACCCCTCGGGGTGAACGGACGGAGCGCGGCGCCGGGGGCAGTTCCCCTCGGCGGCGGGTCGGTCTCGACGTCACCCTCCGCGCTCGGCGGGCCCGAAGAGCGCCTCGGCGAAGGCGTGAGGATCAAACGGTTGCAGATCGTCCACCCCCTCGCCGAACCCGATCAGCTTCACCGGCAGGCCGAGTTCCTCGGCAATGGCGACCACAATCCCCCCCCGCGCGGTCCCGTCCAGTTTGGTCAGAACGATCCCGGTCAGCGGGAGCGCGGCTTTGAACTGCTTCGCCTGAACCACACCATTCTGCCCGGTCGTGGCATCGAGCACGAGGAGGGCCTCCACGGGGGCACCCGGCAGCTCCCGACGCAGGACGCGGTCAACCTTCTTGAGCTCTTCCATCAGGTTGGCCTTCGTGTGCAGCCGCCCGGCGGTGTCCACGATCAGCACGTCCGCGTGGCGGGCACGGGTGGCCTGGGCCGCGTCGTAGACAACGGCGGCGGGATCGGCCCCCGCCTGATGGCGGATCAGGTCCACGCCGACTCGCCCCGCCCAGACCTCGAGCTGATCGATCGCGGCGGCGCGAAAGGTGTCTCCCGCGGCGAGGAGCACCTTACGCCCCTCTCCCTTCAGCCGGGCCGCCAGTTTGCCGATCGTCGTGGTCTTGCCGGCTCCGTTCGTCCCCAGGATGATCACCCCGACGGGGGAGGGAGACAGGACGAGCGGCGCCGGGGCTCCCAACGCGGCGGTGAGGATCTCCACCAGGACCGACCGGAGCGCTTCGGGCGAGCGGGCGTCGAGGCGGGCCCGCTCCCGAAGCCGGCCGATGACGGCGGCGGTGGTGCGGACCCCGAGGTCGGCCTGGATCAGCGTCTCTTCCAGCACCTCGTAAAACTCCTCGCCGATGCCGCGGCCGAGCAGATCGTCGATGCGGACGGTAAGGGCCTGACGGGTCCTGGCCAGCCCTGCGCGAAGGCGGCCCAGCCAACCCGACGGGTTAGCCAACGGGCTGCGGTTCACCCAGTGGGTCGGACTCCACCAGACGGACAGAGACCATATGCGACACCCCGGGCTCCTCCATGGTCACCCCGAAGAGCGCGTCGCTGGCCTCCATCGTCGCCTTGTTGTGGGTGATGATGATGATCTGGGAACGCGCGGCGAGCTCGCGGAGCACCTCGCTGACCTTGCGGGTGTTGGCCTCGTCGAGCGCGGCCTCGACCTCGTCGAAGACGCAGAACGGACTCGGGCGCACCCTGAGCATCGCGAAGACGAGGGCCAGGGCGACCATCACCCGCTCCCCGCCGGAGAGGGCGCCGAGACTGCGCAGTTTCTTGCCCGGCGGCTGAGCGATGATGTCGATCCCCGGCTCCGCGCCGTCGGCTCCCGGCACCAGTTCGAGCCCGGCCCGGCCGCCGCCGAAGAGCCGGGCGAAGATGGCGCCGAACTCCTCGTTGACCGCATGATAGGTCTTGTCGAACTGGCCGCGGATCACTCCCTCCAACTGTACGATCAAGGTGCGCAACGCGGCGATCGCGGCCTGGACGTCTTCCATCTGATGGCGGAGCGCCTGAGCGCGCTCCGCCACCTGTCGGTGCTCCTCGATCGCCAGAAGATTCACCGGACCCATCGCGGCAATCAGACCCCGCAGCGCCTCGATCCGCCCCGCCGTTTCGTCCCGGTTGACGCTCTCCGGAACGGACTCCACCGCCCGTTCGAACGAGATCCCAAACTCCTCCTCCATCCGCCGGCGTGCGCTCCCGAGTTCGGCTTCCACCTGGGCCTGCCGCACCTCGACCTTGTGCACTTCTTCGGCCAGCGCGGCGGCGCGATCCAGCGCCTCCCGATGCTGGCCTTCCGCTTCCGCCCGCCGCGCGGCGAGCTGCGCGCGAACGTCGTCGAGGGCGGCCTGCGCGGCCCCGAGGCGGGCCCCTTCCGCGTCAAGCGCCTCGCAGCGCGCCCGCCCCGCCGCCTGTTCGGACGCGAGGTCGGCCGCTTCGCCGTCGAGCTGCCCGCCCTCGGCGGCCAACTCTTCGTCCCGGGCGGCAAGGAGGGCGAGCCCTCGATCAACCTCCTGCATCCGAGTCCGCAGCCCCTCGCGCCGGCCGGTCGCCTCGGTGAGCGCCACCCTCAGCTCGGTCACCTGCGCCGCGCCGGCGCGGCGCGCGCCGGAATGCTCGCGCAGTTTGACGACGAGGGCGGCAATCTGCGCTTCCCGTTCAGCCAGCTGCACCCCCAGGGCATCCGCATCTCGGTCCGCGCGCGCCCGTATCTCGGACGCCGCCGCTACCTCCTGATCGACGGCAGCCTGCTCCGCGCTGACCTGCGCAATTTCTTCCACCAGCCGTCCGGACTCCGCCTCGACCAGGGTCAGCCGCCGACGGGACTCCACCACCCGCTCGGACTGGCGGGCGGCGAGCGCCTCCGCCGCCGCCATCGCCCCTTCCAGCTCATGGATCCGCGCCCCGATCGCTTCTCGGCGCTCGGTCAGCGTGCCCAGCGAGGCGTCCATACGCGCACAGGCCTCACGGACTTCGGTCACCTCCTCGCTCCGCCCCAGGATCCCCCCCTGATCGGAGGAGCGACGGCCGACGATCAGCGTCCCCTCCGCGGTGAGCACCTCCCCGGCGAGCGACACCGCACGTCCCCGATATCCGGCGCCGCGCAGCCTCAACGCCGCGTCCACATCCCCGACGATCAGGACATCGACGAGCAACGTGCGGACCGCCTCGGCGTGCCTCCCACTGATCTGGATGAGGTCGATCGCCCGCCCCAGAATCGCGGGATCCGAGCCGACGGGGGGCGGCACCGCCCGGGCTCCTTCCGCGGACATCGTGGCCGCCGGGACAAACGTGATCGCCCCACGTTCTTCCCCTCCCAGGAGCGCGAGCGCCCCGGCGACATCGTCCATGGAGGAGACGACCAAGGCGGAGAGGGCCGGGCCGAGCGCCGCCTCGACCGCCCACCGCAGATTCTTCGGCACGCTGAGGAAGTCGGCCACCGCGCCGGCCAAGCCGGGCGCCCGGGAGGGATCGTTCTGCCACGCGAGCAGGATCTCCCGCGCACCGCCGTCATAGCCGCGGTACTGCGCCCGGGCCTCCTCGAGATACCGAAGGCGAGAAGCGAGCCGCTCCCGCTCAATCTCGAGCCGGCGCTCCTCTCCCACCAACGACTCGCGGTCGGCGCAGGAGGCCTCGTGCTCGGCCCGCAGCGCCGCCAACCGACCGCGCGCACCGTCCAGCTCGGCCTCGCCCATCTCGGACTCGCCGACGCGCACGGCGGCGTCTCCCCGTGCCGTGTCCAGCTGCTGCCGGAGGTGCGCCACCCGCGCTCCCAACCCCGCGCTCCGGTCCCGGTGCGCCGCTTCCCGAGCCTCGGCCGCGGCCATCTCGCTCCACGCGCGAAGCCGGACTTCGGCCGCCGCGCGGACCTCGGCGCGCCAGGCTTCGAGCTGCTCCTCCCCCTGCGTCGCGGCCGCCTCCATCTCGAGCAACTGCGCCGCTGCCGCCTCGGCGTCCTGGCGTATGCGGTCTTGGCGGGCGAGCAGATCGCGATCGGCACCGGCGAGCGCGGCTCGCTCCGCTCCCAGCGCTTCCGCATCGCCGCGGCACCGGGCGCGTTCGCGGTCGAGCCGCTGGCGTCGCGCATCCACCCCGCGGAGGCGCTCGCCGATCAACTCCACCGCGGCCTGCGCGGCGGCCCGGCGCTCGGTCAGATCGACCTGGGTGCGCTGGATCTGCTCCCACTCTTGACCCGCATCGACGGCCTGCCGATCCAAGGTCTGTCGCTGCTCCGCGAGCGCCCGCACCGCGTCTTCCGTCTCCCGGCGGCGGGCGGCAATCTCTTCCAGGTGCTCGCGGACGCGGCGCTGCGCCCGGAGGGAACGGCGAACCTCGTCGACCTGCAGCGAGAGTTCGAGGGTCCGCAGTTCGCGGGTCAGCGCCTGATACCGCTCCGCGGTCTCGGCCTGAGCGGCGAGCTGCTCCGTCTGCACGTCGAGCTCCGCGAGCACGTCGGTGACGCGCAGCAGGGTCGACTCCGCCGCGCCCATCCGGCGCTCGGCGTCGTGGCGCCGGCGCTTGTATTTGGCCAGTCCGGCCGCCTCTTCGAGGATCATCCGTCGTTCCTCTGGCGTGGCGTCCAGCGTCCGGTCGACTTCGCCCTGAGTGATCAACGCGTAGGTGTGGCCGCCGAGGCCCGTCCCGAGAAACATCGACTGGATATCGCGCAGCCGGCAGGGCAGCCCGTTGATGAAGTACTCGCTCTCCGCGTTGCGCATCGCACGGCGGGTCACCGTCACCTCGGCGAAGGCGAGCGGGGTGGGAGGGACATTCCCGCCGTCCGGCCCGGGCGGCAGCGCGAGACTCCCGTCCTCGTTGTCGAGGGTCAGGGTGACCTCGGTCATCCCCAGCGGCCGCCGGCGCTCGGTACCGGCAAAAATGATGTCCTCGGTCCGCACGCTGCGGAGGGCCCGCAGGCTACCCTCGCCCAGCGCCCACCGGACCGCGTCGAAGATGTTGCTCTTGCCGCTCCCGTTGGGGCCGACGATCCCGGTGATCTGGGAGGCGAACTCGATGACGGTCCGCTCGGCGAAGGTCTTGAACCCGCTCAGCTCTAGGCGCTTTAGGCGCACACCGGGCCCTCCCCTACAAAGACGCTAGAAACTCGGAGCACATTGGATACGATCGCTTCGTTTGGCGTCGACCGTGATCCACGGCTAGGCGGTGGGATGGGCGACCACGCCTCGGCCGGCGAGCATCGCCGCGTAGACCCCGACCAGTTGATCGACAATCCGGTCCTGACTGTATACGGCCGCGGCAGCCTGCCCGCGGGCTCCCCAGGCCCGACGCCGTTCGGGTGCCGCCAGCAGATCGGCGACCGCCCGGCGGATCGCTTCCGGATCCGGCGGCACCACGCGTCCGGTCTCGCCGTCCCGGACAATTTCCTTGGTGGCCCCGCCCTCCACCGCCACCACAGCCCGCCCCGCCGCCATCGCCTCCACGACCGCAAGCCCCAGCGTCTCGGTCTGCGACGGGGAGACGAAGAGATCGCAGGCGAACATGGTATCCACCACGTGCCGGTGGTCCTGGGCACCGGCGAAGACCACCCGTTCCCCCACCCCCAAGCGGTGCGCCTCCGCCTGGAGCTCGGGCCGCTCCGGCCCGTCGCCCACGAGAAGGAGCCACACGTCCTTGGGCAGGCCCGCCGTGGCCTCGAGCAGGAGCGCCACCCCCTTCTCCCGCGCGAGACGCCCCACAAACAGCAGGAGCGGAACGTCCGGTGGAATATGGAACCGCGCCCGCACCCCCTGTGCATCGGGGGCGGCAAATTCCGTCAGGTCGATCCCCGCGCCGGGGAGAACATCGATTTGCGTCCGTACCCCGTAGTGCCGGAGCAGCGTCGTCATGGACGGCACGGAGACGAGCACGCGGTCGCATCGGTTGCAGTACGCGGTCGTGTAGGCGATGATGAACGGTCGGGTCAGCTCGCCGACGAGGGGTGCGTAGTGCGCGTACTCGCCGTAGAGCGTATGGTACGTGAAGACCAGTGGCAGCTTGAAGGCATGGGCAACCCAGGCGCCGAGGCCCCCCAGCAGGAACGGCGAGTGACTGTGAACGAGATCCAGGTGGAGGCTGCGGAGCGTGCGCAGGTGAGCCGCGGAGTACGGGACCGCGAGGGGAAAATCCGGGTGCCCGGGCGGCGCGACCGAAGGGAACCGATACACTTCGGGGTCGGCATCGGTGAATCCGGGATAGGTGGGCGCGAAGATGGCCACGCGGTGCCCCCGCGCCCGCAGCGAGCGGGCGGCGGCTTCCACGGCCCGGACGACCCCGCTCCGGCGCGGCAGGTAGGAATCGGTGAAGAGCCCGATATTCACACCGCACCCCGTTCGGTCGATCGCTGGGCCAGAGAGGGGGACCGGCGGAACGCCCGCGGCTGGCGCGGCCGAGTATCACCAAAGCGCTGCGGCAACATCTGCACCGATGTCCTGCTCCGATGGGCGCTGCGTCGAATTTGCGTCAACGATTCCTTCTCAGGTTCGCGCACGCCCCGAAAAATCCTGCCCGCCCAACCGGCGTCCGCGGCGAGACGGCATCGGCGCGGGCCTCACCCCGTCCCGAGGTGGACGCGGAGCGCGTGGCTGGGTAGATCGGGGGTGATCGCCTCGCGCACCAGGCGCCCGCACTCGAGGAGCGCCTGCTGGTCGATGCCGGTTGCGACGCCCATCGCCTGGAGCATATGGTTGACGTCGTCGGTGGCGATGTTCCCCGTGGCCCCCGGCGCAAACGGACACCCCCCCAACCCACCCACGGCCCCGTCGAACCTGGTCACCCCCGCATCACATCCCGCAAGGACGTTGGCGAGCCCCATCCCACGCGTATCGTGCAGATGCAGCGCGAGGGTGAGGTCGGGATGTTTCTCCGTAAGGCAGGCCACGGTCGAGGCCACCTGGGTTGGGGTCGCCACGCCGATGGTATCCCCCAGGCTGATCGCGCGGAGCTCGAGGGTCCGCGCGTGCTCGACGATCCGGGCGACCGCGTCGAACGGCACGGCGCCGGTGTACGGACAGCCGAAGGCGACGGCGATCCCTACTTCGAGGCTCGCCCCGGGCAGGACGTCGACCCCCTTGGCGATAGCCTCGACATGGGCCAGCGACTCCGCCACGGGCATCCGGACGTTCCGCTCATTGAAGCGATCGGTGGCACCGATCACCACGGTGTAGTGTCGGACCCCGGCGTCCCGCGCCCGCTCGAACCCGCGGAAGTTCGGGATGAGCGCGGAGACCTGGAGGTGAGGAAGCGCGAGGGCGGCGCGGGCGATCGCCTCCGCATCGCCGAACTGCGGGACCGCCCTGGGGGAAACAAAAGACGTGACTTCCATCGCCCGGATCCCCGAGGCGTGCAGCGCGTGGAGCAGACGGACCTTCACGTCCGTCGGCACGACGGCGCCGACGAGCTGGAGGCCGTCGCGCAACCCCACCTCCTTGATCGCGACCTGATGGGGAACGCGCACTCAGATCACCCCGCGCCGGTGAAGCGCGTCGATCTCCGTCCGGGAGAGCCCCAACAGTTCCCCGTAGATCTCTGCGTTGTGCGCGCCCATCGCCGGCCCTGCCCACGCCAGCCTCCCCGGTGTGCGGCTGAACCGAGGAACGACTCCGGGGAGGGCGAGCGGGCCGACGTCCGGATCGTCGACCTCGACGATCATCCCGCGATCGCGGACCTGCGGGTCGCGGCAGATCCCGGCGATGTCGTACGCGGGTCCCGCCGGGACCCCCGCCTCCGCCAAGCGTGCGGTTAACTCGTCCAGCGGAAACTGCTCCGTCCAGGCCGCGACCGCCGCGTCCAGCTCCGCCTGCCGTTCTCCCCTCCCCCGATCGTCGGTGAGCCCGGGATCCTCCGCCCAGTCCGACCGGCCCATCAGCGCGGCGAGCCGGCGGAACACGTTGTCATTGTTCGCTCCGATCACCACGTACTGGCCGTCTTGAGTCGGGTAGATGCCGCTGGGGGCGACCCCGGGAAGCCCGGTGCCGTGGCGCTGCCCGATGATTCCGAGCTTCTGGTACGCCGGCAGGAGGTCGTCGAGCAGGCTGAACGTCGCCTCGGTGAGCGCCACGTCGATCTCCTGCCCGTGCCCGCTCCGGCGGCGTTCCTCAACGGCGGCGAGAGCGGCGACCGCCCCATAGAGCCCGGCGACCGAATCGGCAAGAGCAAATCCGACTCGCGTTGGCGGTCGATCGGGGTACCCGGTGAGGAAGCGCACCCCGGCCATCGCCTCCGCCACCCCGCCGAACCCGGCCCGCTCTCGATAGGGCCCGGTTTGTCCATAGCCGCTGATCCGCACCATGATCAGTCGGGGGCACGCATCCGCCACCTGGGCGTACGCCAACCCCCACCGCTCCAGCACCCCAGGCCGAAAATTCTCCACGACGATGTCGGCCAGACCGTAGAGCCGGCGGGCGAGTTGCTGACCTTCCTCGCGATGCAGATCAAGGGTGATCGCGCGCTTGTTGCGGGAGAGGAGCTTCCAGAGCAGCGAATGCCCCTCTACCTGCGTCCGCCACCCGCGGATGGGATCGCCCCGGCCCGGCTGCTCGACCTTGATCACATCCGCCCCGTAGTCGCCGAGGATCCGGGCGCAGCACGGCCCGGCGATCATGTTTCCGAGATCGAGCACCCGCAGCCCGACGAGCGGACCGGCGCTCTCGAGCACGGCCGTCAGGCCTTCCGCACGTCCCGCGACGAGCGCTGCGGGGGACGCCCGATGACGTGGGCAGCGCGCAGTTCCTCGATGCGCTGATCGGTATACCCGACCTCGCGCAGCACCTCTTCCGTGTGTTCCCCCAACAGCGGCGGGGGCAGCCGGAACGCCCCCGGGGTCTCGGACAATTTCACTGGCATCCCGAGCAGTTTCACCTTGCCGTGAATCGGGTGCGGCATCTCCACCAGCATCTGCTGATCGAGGATCTGGGGGTCGCGAAAGACCTCCGCCAGGTTGTAGATCGGGCCGCAGGCAATACCCCGCTCGTTGAGGAAGGCGACCCACTCCGCCTTGGTTCGCGCCTGAAACGCCGCGTTCAAAATCGGATTCAGTTCCTCCCGGTGCGCGACGCGATCGTTGTTCGTGCGAAACCGGGGATCCTCCAGCAGTTCGGGGTGTCCCAAGGCGTCGCACAACCGCTTCCACATCACCTCGTTGCCGGAGCACAGGTTGAAGGGACCGTCCTGCGCCTGATAGACGCCGAACGGTGACGACAGCGGATGATGGTTTCCGGCCACCCCGGGCGGGGTGTCCGTTTCAAAGTACATCCCGGCGCTCCAGGTGAGCAACGCGACCATGGCGTTGACGATCGCGACCTGGACCTCCTGCCCCTGTCCGGTGCGCTCGCGGGCCAACAACGCAAGCAGGATGCCCCGGCAGGCCGTGGTGGCGCAGGTCAAATCCGCCAGCGCGATGCCGGCGCGGGTCGGACCCGTCGCAGCCTGTCCCGTGATGCTCATGAATCCCGACATCCCCTGCCCGACCTGATCGAAGCCGGGACGCTGACTGTAGGGCCCGGTACTCCCAAACCCGGTGATCCGGCAGTAGACCAATCGCGGATTTTCGCGCCGCAACTTCTCTGCCCCCAACCCGAGTCGCTCCATCACCCCGGGGCGGAAGTTCTCCACCAACACGTCCGCACCACGCGCCAGGCGTTGGACGATTTCCCTGCCGGCCTCGGTTCGAGTGTCGATCGTGATGCTGCGCTTGTTGCGGTTCGCCGCCGCAAAGAAGTAGCTGTTGCCGACCAGATCCTGGCGGAGGCTCTGATAGCGAGAATGGTCCCCGTCGATGGGTTCGACCTTCACGACATCGGCGCCGAAGTCCCCGAGCTCCTGGGTACAGTACGGCCCGGCGAGAAACCGAGTCAGGTCTACCACGCGGATACCGTCGAGCGGACGCATGGACTACCTCCCCTGGAAGCGGGGCCGGCGCTTCTCGAGGAACGCCCGCACCCCCTCGCGATAGTCGTCACTCTCGTATGCTCGCTCGACGAACGCTGCCAGGACCGACTCCGTCATCTCACCCTCGCCGAGGAGATGCTGCAACATCAGCTTTGCACCCCGCTGTGACAACGGGGCCTGCTCCGCCAGATGATGCGCATATTCGTATGTTTGCGATTCCAGCGTGCCGGGGTCGCAGACCCGGTTCACGAGGCCCATGGTTTGAACCTCCTCAACGCCCAGGAGCCGTCCGCTGAATAGGATGTCGCGGGCGTGACTCGGGCCCACGATGCTCGCGAGCCGCCGCGTACTCGCGAGGCCGTAGATGATGCCCAGCCGCGCCGCGGTGATACCGAACCGAGCGGTACGCGCCGCAAACCGCAGATCGCAGGCAAGCGCCACCTCGAGGCCGCCCCCGACGCAGAACCCGTGGATCATCGCGATCGTGGGCCTGGGGAACTCGGCCAGCGATCGATCGGCGGCTTCCACCGTCCGGCTGTACCGCCGCGCCGTCGTGCGATCAGCCCGCACGCGCCCGAACTCCGAAATATCGGCGCCCGAAGCGAACGCCTCTTCGCCGGCGCCCCGGATGACCAGCACGCGGAGGTTCGTATCGACCGCAAGGTCTGCGAGCAGGGATGGGAGCGCCTGCCACATCTCAAAGCTGATCGCGTTTCGCTTCGCCGGTCGGTTGAACACCAGCGTCGTCACAGCACCGCGCTCTGCAACGACCAAATCTTCCATCCGGCACCCTCCGGTTCCTACTCTCCAGGCCATGAGCGTTCGCGCGAGGCGGGAACCGTTCCTTTCCTCCCGTCCGAGTCGGAGGCGTGACGGACGCCCAATCATCACGAAATCGCCCCGGCGACAAATCGGCCGGCCCCTCGGGGCGAGGAGGCTAATTGTCAGACTTCAGGGTGGATGCTACAATGAAGGCCGCGTCGGGGAGTAGCGCAGCTTGGCAGCGCGCAGCGTTCGGGACGCTGAGGCCGAGGGTTCAAATCCCTCCTCCCCGACCATATCGAGTGTCCCTCCGGGATTCTGACTATCGCGTTCCGCCCGAGGGCGCGCGGCACGATGCTTCCGCGGGTGACGACCTGGGTGCCGAGAGCGAGCAAGAGACAGCGCCCGTAACCAAGGCCCAGTGGACACACACAATCCAGAGTCCCACAAAAAAAACAAACCTCGAACGCCCAGATGACGCCTTCGTGTGTCTCCCAACCAGGCCAATTGGGCATAGAAGCGCTAAGCAATTCGTCGGGTTGGGGGCAGTCAGTGGACGCGCGGAACGCGAGGTCTCGAGCGCTGGCGATCATCGGTCTTGTCGGCGTCATCACGTTCGCGGCCGCCGGAGCGCATGCCGCGCTCACGGTGCACGGCGACCTGGCGGCGTGGAAAGAACTCAACGCTGCCTTCAAAAAACTGATGGCGCTCTCCTCGTACCGCGTGACGGTCAAGTCCAGCGGAATGACGTCGACGGTCATAGAGATCGGGGGACCGCATTCGTACCATTTACTCTCCCGCACAATCACCGACACGGGCGTCTGGACGAACGAAGTCTTCGCCGTCGACGGGCAGATCCGGAAACGCACGACAGGCGTGCCCGGCGTCCCCGAGGAGTGGCAATGTCCAACAAGCGCCCCGCCGAAGGGTGCCTCGCTGAAAGGCGTGAATTTCGGCGATCCCTTCGAATCCAAAGCCCTCCACGGCATGGTGGACATGTCGCGTGGGCCGGATACCGTAATCGAAGGGACGTCCGTGCGGACGTATCAATACCTCTTCACTCAATCAGACACTCAATCGGGACAGACGATGAGGACAACAGATATCGTATCCGTGGGCAAGGCAAACGGATTGCCTCGGCGGATCGTCAATGAGGGGGCCAACGGCGATGTCACCGGAATGACGGATTTTGACGATTTCGGCGCGCGCATCGTGATGACGCTGCCGCGGTGCAAGTAGCCCACATCCTGAGCCTCCGCGTGGCCTTGGCTCGTACCCTCCGTCCTGTTGGTTGAGCTCCCGGAGTGGACCCGGAAATCTCTGCCCCGCTTGACCTGATGTGATGCTCTCCCGTTTGGGAAACGATACGGACACCTATTGGGGTTGAAGAAAATCCTCGGCATCACCCCATATGAACGGACGGCTTCTGTGCGCGTACTTAGTGGCTCGCCGGAGGGCGACGACGCAGCGCCGCGGCGAGGCCGTACGCGAGGGTGAGCGCGAGCATGCCCGCGACGATCTCGGGCCAGAGATCCCGAGACACCAGCAACCCATCGAGACGCACCGAGACCGCTGTCCCGGCACGCACGGGACCGCCGGACAATCGAATGTAGGGTCGTCCGCGTTCGGTAATAGAGCCGTTGGCGCGCACGCCAATCCCGGACGCCCGAATGCTGTGATCCACGAGCAGCTCCACGTCCGTCGCGCCGTACGGCAACAACCACCGCAGGGTCGCCGTACGGGTGCGCGGCTCGAACCTGAACGTGTACGCGACCTCCATCGTGCCCGGCAGCACCGGCGTCGCGTCGGTGATCGTCCCGCGCGCCACCTGAGGGTCCCGCCAGCCGCCGACAAATTCTACCGGCTCGGGACCGAGCGGGAGCGGGGACACCTGCGGGAGTGGGAACACGAGGGGATCCGCGTCCGTCGCGACGATGGCGCGGTCGGTCGCATTTTGCAGACGCTGAATGACGCTCACGCGGAGCCCGCGTTGCAGGGGCTCGACGACGGCGAACGCGATGGTTCCATGCAGGGCCGTACGGTCCTCGGTGGACTCGAACACGGACAGCTGCACGTCTCGCGCGGGGACCGCGGGAGTCAAGGCGGCGCGGGCGGTGTACGACACCCCGCCGTATTGAACCTGTACGAGGAACACGCGGATTCCGCCAAGCGGCAGACTGGAAAACGCAAAGCGGCCCTTCGGATCGGTCGTCGTCCCCCGTGTCGAGGTGGAACCGCGCTCGACGATCTCGAGGTTCACCCGCTGCCCGGCGACCGGATGCACCGGGGGCGTATCATCGAGCACCACGCCGCGGATCTCGCCGGTCGCGCTTGTTGCCGCTGCGGCTGCGTCGAACGCCCCTATGCTTGTGCCGAGGGCCGCACACACAAGGAGCACCGCTCCCCCAGCCCTCCGTGAAGATGACCTTACCGCTTCCAGACCTCGGTGGGGGGCGCCAGCGTGTCGACCTTCCTCCGACGGGCAGGACGCGCTCGGCCGTCGAGCGATGTCCAGGCTATGACCTCATCGCACGACCACGGCGGCGAGTCGGAAAACCGGAACCTCCCCACCGAGGCCTTCGTCACCGACGCCGCTGCGTCGCCACGCATCCCCTCGTACCCGGACACGAGACGCTAGAACGCCCACCAGGTGAACAAGAGAAGCGTGTTGTTGTCGCTGGCGTTGCGTCCATTTCCATCGTAGTTTGTCGTCCCACCGTTGAACTGTAAGTAGTAGGTGTATTGCAGTCCGACCCGCACATTGAGCCATGGAAAACCCGCGTGTTCATTATCGCTGCCGAACGGCGTCCAATCGATTTGAGCAATGATGGCCTGTGAGTTCGGACTGCCGCTCGCGCTCCCCGTCATCGGCGCGGGAGCAAAGAGGGTCGAATCATTGCTTCCGGAGATGCCGCTGTACGCGAGCGTCAGTCCGTACGTATCGTGCCAGTAATAGGAGGCGGCGAGGCGAAATTGCGTCAGGGAGTTTGACGCATTGCTTGACAGACCCGCGGCGAAGGACGCGCCCAGGTTTTGCGTCTCGAACAGGATGTTGCTGGTGATGGCGAGGACGTCCGGTCCGAACCGCCGCTGGTAGGTGGCGTCGAGCCCCCAATCGGTGTACTGATTTTGCGCCGAGGGGCTGAGTGCGCCCGGGATCTGCTGGAGAGGGATATTCATCCACACCCCGCCGACTTCGAAGAAGTTATTGCCCCACGTGTGCTGGTCGGCGAGCCGGAAATACGGGGCGCCGCCGCTAATGGTGCCAAGGCTCGGGGCGGCGATGTTCATGCTGCTGAGCAGGTTGGCGCTCCATGTTTGGTAGAGGCCGACTTCGGCAAAGATTGAGTTATCGTACAAACCCGACAGGCTGAGCCCGTAGACCGAAGTGCCGAGCGCGCTGATCGCCGGGCTCGCAGCCGGCGTGGGTCCGACGAACGGCGTGAGATACGGGAACTGGAAGCCATTGTAGAGGGTGTTGTAGGGATCGCCTCCCGACGGCTGATTGGCGAGATCGAACCCGAGCAAGAGCGAGTGATCCCCGAACGTGAGATTTTTCGTGATCGCGAGGTCCGACGTAGCCTCAGATGAGACCAACGATCCCCCTGGAACGGCAAGGAAGCCCACTTGCTCAAATCCACCGATGCCAAAGTTGTCGCCGAAGGAATACCCCCCCGCGATGAAGAGGGACGTTCCACTTCCGAGAATATTGAAAAAATTGTTCGTGCCGTAGCCCGCGGGCGCCGTCGGTTGGTCCCTCGCATCGGTCTGGAAGCTCGGTGAAACCACGAGATTGACGGGAATATGCGACCACGGGCCGGTGCCCCCAGCGAGGGTATAGCCGTTGGCTCTGAAAGAGATACCGAAAGGGGTGAGTTGAGGCCCGAATCCGCCGACATGGCAGGCGCTGCATGGCGCACCCGTTTGCCCGGAGAAACTCGGCAGTGCATCGGCAGGTCGGACCGCTGGGTATGCCACCACGAGCATCAGGGCGCCCAGGAGACCCGTGAGCAGATAGACGGACGGACGCAGAATGCTCGTGCGTACCGCTTTCGGTTCCGGAAGGACCTCTCCCCCTCCAGACCTGCTCCTCACGCGGTTCCCCCCTTCGGCGGTGTGCCTCCGCTCATGACCGAAATGCTCCCGACCAGGCCTGCCTTCTCACCCGCACCCGCGCCGGGGCAGACTGGCCGCGCTACTTTACGGTAAACGTCACCGCGTCCGCCGGGGCCGCGCTCGGTGCGTCGGCCGTCGCCGAAACGATCAGGTTGGCCCACTGTCCGACGGGCGCGTGCCCTTGGACGCCGCAGACAAACTCGTACGATCCGGCCTTGCTGGCCTCGAACGTGATCGTCTCCTTGGCACCCTTGGACAACCCCGCGCTATAATCCGATGTGGTCGCACCCGAAAACACCGGGGCGGCCGCCTCCGGATGCTGGTGCCCGCCGGCGGGCAACACGGCCAAACTGTGATTCAACGCTCCGGCGTTCTCAAAGTGCACTACAACCTCCCACCCGGCGGGGACAGTGATCGTCAGGGCTCCACGATTGAGCCCATTGAAGTTCATGGTCTTATTGCTCTTATTCTCACCCGCGGTGATCGCAAATTCGACCGAGTGCTTCGCCGCGCCCCGGACCGACGCCTGAGGGGCCATCACGATGACTGTTGCTGCGAGCGCCCCGACCGTTAACCCCCGAAGCGCCCTTACAATAACCGGGGCTACTCTGTGTTCCTGCGTCACATCAACACCTCCACGCGAGTTCACCGGAACTTTTCGTGTCGAAGTAAGCCGGTCCTGCCTCCTCCAATCATAAGATGGAGGGCAAATCCACACCATCCGGCCATGAACCGATTTGGGGCTTCCAGCCTTGTGCCTTGTTCCGCGAGCCCTGGGGGACGGCTTTCTGACAGAAGCATGGCTTCACCGGAACGGCTCTGACACGCGCCGAAGCGGCGTTATGGAACGGGGGGGCAAAACCCGAGGCAACGAGCGGTACCCGCATGCGGCGAGGGCTGCCCGAGGATACGCCAGGGGGGCCATATCCCTCCTCCCCAACCAAAGCCGACTCGGAGAACACAAATTGTCCCCCTCGTGCTTGGGTGCGCATACCACGGGCTCCGGGTGATCCTTCCAGGGGCAGGCGCTCAATACAACGTGGGATAGGAGTTGGTCGCCGCGTCGGATCGGTGGACCCGAGAGGGACCGGCGGCCTAGGCCGCGTCAGCCGGGCTCGGGTCGATGCCCGACGGGTAGACGGTCAGGAGTCGGTCGGCGCCCCGGTCCCGCCCGCGTGCGTCCACTCGGACTCGACGACGCGCGGCTTCCCGTGCCCCTGCTCGCTGACGACCTTTCTGCCCGACCTTCGCCAGGCGGCCGTGCCGCCGCGCACGTTCGTGACCTGAGCATAACCCATCTGCCGCAGGAACTGTGAGGCGCGCAGGGACCGCATACCGCTCTCGCAAATCACGAACACCGGCCGGTCCCGCGGAATCTCAGCCAGCCGCGTCGCCAGTTCGGCCTGCGGAAGGCTCACGGCGCCCGGAACATGATCGTACGCGTATTCTTCGGGCTCGCGCACGTCCAGGAGGACGGCATCCGCCTGCACGCCGTCAAGTTTTTCGACATCCGCTTCCTTGACCGCCGGCAGGCTGGTAAGCATCGCCCAGGCAGCGTCGGCCCGGCCGCGGTTTGTCGCTTCGATCGCGACCATGTTGAGGGGCCGCGCCGGGACGCTTCCCGCTAGCGTTGAGATGAACTCGGGGCGGCCGAGGCGCAGCAGCGGGTTGAAGAGCCGCTCGAACCCAATCGTCGTGCTCGGACGGCCGCACATGCCCTTACCGCATGGTCCTTCAAAGTGACCCGGGAACACCGCCACCCAATCGGGCAGCCGGAGCAGGCGCGTCACGCTCTCATACTGCACGGTGGCGTCGCCGCCGCCGAAGTCCGGGCGGCCCACGTCGCCCACGAGCAGGGAGTCGCCGGTCAACACCATGGACGGCTCCGGGCTGCGAGGCGGGTTAATGACCAACACCGAGACCAACTCCGGCCGGTGTCCCGGAACATGGAGAACCCGCAGACGGAGCTGCCCGAGGGGCAGCTCTTCACCGTCCCTGACCCCCCGGAACGGATAGGTGACCGCCGCCGACTCATGCAGGCACAGTTCCGCACCGTGCTTCGCCGCCAGGCGGCGCGCACCGGACACATGGTCGGCATGAACATGCGTGTCGATCACATACTTCAGGCGGAACTCTCGTTCCTTGAGTAACTCGTCGTACTGGTCGGTTTCCATCGCGGCGTCGACAACGGCGGCCTCATGGGACTGACGGGATGCGATCAGGTACGAGGCGCACCCACACCGCTCGTTGAGGAATTGTTTGAAGTACATGCAACACCCTCCGTTCGGCGCTCCCTACCAGAATATTCCGTCTGTCGTCGTCTACGTTCGCGAAGGGGGGTCTGCGGTCCTTGGCGCAGCCGTCGGTCCCGTTTGGTGCGACGCCAACCGTCATTCCGGTTGCGGCATCGGACCAATCACAGTTTGCCGTTCGGCAGGAAGACCTTACCGAACACCGTGAAGCACATTGGCGTGACGGACGACGAACGACTTCATGACATAGTCGAGAAACTGTCCCGCTGGAGGTACTTGTCTCGGTATCCGGAAGCCGAGCGCGATATGGCCTGGTTGCTTGAAAAACTGGACCAACGGAATACCTACCTCGCTGGACTCGAGGCAAAACTCCGACGAGACGAGTGGATCTCATTGCTCCCTTGAACGGCCGACGAAAGGATCTGAGAACTTCAGGCGGCGCCGGGACGGCAAAGCACAAGGGAGGCGGCGCCGGCGTCAACGGAGGGGCCCACGCGCTACAGAGTGTGAACGCCCGTGGCGGAAGGGCGGCTTGCTTCCCCACTTGTGGGAATTTCTCGAGGCAACGTGTGCCTGTCCTCGAGGGAGGCGGCGGCCTAGAATGTCCTGTTTGGATGTAGTGTTGACACTGATGGAGGTCTCCTCATGAAAAGAGGGTCACGCCTCTGCCTCCGAAATCTCCAACCGAGGGCTCGCAACCTTCGGAAGGGGGGAGACAGGCATGACCCTCGAGGACA